>DNAE01000021.1 GCA_003543635.1 Clostridiales bacterium
TTTATTTGCCGGGAATCGTTATTACAAACGCTTTGGTGTACGGGTCACCGGACAGTTCCTTTAATTCCACGGTACCCCCGTGCATCTCCACGGTCTTCTTTACTATGGAAAGGCCGAGTCCCGAACCGTTCCTGGTGCTCCTGGAGCTCTCCCCCATGACGAAGGGATCGAAGATGTGTTCGGCGATCTCCTCCGGGATCTTCTCCCCGGAATCCGCCACCTCCACCGTTACGGAAGACCCTTCGGGCAGAACGGATATCCTGAGCAAAGTTCCCTTTTCGTTATGCTTGACGGCGTTATTTATGAGATTGGTTATGGCCCGGGACAGGTGGATCTTGTCCGCGGATACCACGAAGGGCTCCTCCGGGATATCGATGTCGAGTTCCATCTCCTTGTTCTCCATGTCGTCGTAGAGGAATGCCACGCACTCCCTGGCGACTTCGCAGATATCCACGGGCTTGAGGTCGGGTTCGAAGCCCTCGCTGTCCAGTTTCACGTAATCGAACAGAAGTCCCACGAGTTCCGTGAGCCTTCCGGACTTATTCCTTATGGCCGTAAGATATTCGTCTAATTCCCCGGGTTTGACCTTTCCCGACGTTATGGCCTGGGAATAGCCGGAGATGGTGGTTATGGGGGTCCTGATATCGTGGGCTATATCCGAGAGCATCAGGTTCCTCCGCCTCTCGTACTCCATGTTGCGGCGGTGCTCATCCTCCTCGATCTTCTTCATCATGCGCACCACCATGCGGACGTAGAAGATGCCGGACACCAGATAGGGAACGGCGATCAGGATGAAATACATCATCAGCATCAGCAGGAACACCGTCTGATTGATGATCGTTACTCTGGGGATGCCCTTTACGGAACCGGAATCGTTAAAGATCCTCACCATCAAAAGCGCCACCCGGTCCGCCAGATCCGATACAAGATCTCCCGGCAGTGCGGGAAGCAGGGACGCCAGGAGCCGCAAAAGAAGACTTACGATCGTCAGGACTATGGCGGCGGCAATGGTGATGAAGCTCACCCTTCCCTCCGCATAGTTGTTGCCGAAGTAGATCATCATGATGACGGGAAGCACCTTGCCGTTAAGGATCGTCAGGAGAAGATACTCCACGATACTCGTAACGGCGATGGTCAATATGAACCTTCCGATCAGGAAGGACTGTACCTCACTGCGATTCAAATCTGTATCCCAGTCCCCTCAGGGTCTTGATGTACATGGACTGGTCCGGGGACAGCTTAGTACGGAGCTTGCTTATGCAGACCATTATGTTATTGTCCGCCACGATGTAATCATCTCCCCAGGCATATTCGTATATCTGCTGCTTGGTGAACACCTTTCCGGGGTGGGTCATTAAGAGCTCCATGATCTTGAATTCGATGGAGGTGAGCTCGATGTCCTCCTCTCCCCTCTTAAGGCTGCAACCGTCCAGATCCAGGGTCAGATCCCGGATCTTTATCTCTTCGTGGGTCTCGGGGGCGGCTCCTCCGATGGAATAGAACCTTCTGATGCAGGAGTTGATCCTGGCCACCGCCTCCAGGGGATTGAAGGGTTTTGCTATATAGTCGTCGGCCCCCAGGTTAAGTCCCAGTATCTTCTCGGAATCCGCATCCTTGGCGGACAGGATGATCACCGGGATATTCGACCTTTTCCTTATCTCGGATAAGACTGCGTAACCGTCCTTACCCGGCATCATTATATCCAGTACGCAAATGTCCGGGGAAAGATCCAGCGCTTTTATCGCCTCATCGCCGTCACCTGCTTCTATCACCTCATAGTTTCCGTCGGACAGATAGAGCTTAAGAAGATTTCTTATCTCCGATTCGTCGTCCGCAATAAGTATCTTGTGTTTCATATTATCTCCTTAAAAATGAAATACTGATACACCCTTCGATGTATCAGTATAACATATTTCCAGCTCTATCCCTTAAGCTGCTGAGGAACCCATAAGCTCCTTGTAGAGGGCTGCTCTTGTGGAGTGCCTGTAAGGCTCAACATAGAATACGCCGAGGAATCCTAAGGTCAATCCGGAGAGGATGTCCCATCCGATGAAGGAAAGGTCGAGAAGGAATGCCTTGAACTTATTGCCATTCATCATTGCCTTACTCTTAGCGAAGGCCTCTTCCTTTGTCATGCCGGGGTTATCGCAAAGAAGGTAAGGGATCATACGATACTCATAAGACTTAACGATACCGGGGATGATGAACAGGAGCGTCCACAATACTAAGTAAAGATCCCTGAAGAAGAGTGTCTTGATATTGTTCTTATAGTTATTATCGAATCCGTAACCGATATTGCTGATCTCTGCAGGCTCATCCTGGGTCTTAAGATAGAACTTCTTGAAGCCCAGGGAAAGGGGATTTACGACGAGGATGTCATAAGCTACGGCAACTGCCACACCTACGAGGACTGCAAGGATGATAAAGAAGCCCACGATAACTGCTGCGGCGCCCGCGGCCTCATTGTCTATCTCTGTTGAGTATTCTTCGCGGCCCTGCTCGACACTGACGTATCCGTCATCGTCCACCATGACTATAAGGTTTCTGCCGTTTTCCTC
>DNAE01000001.1 GCA_003543635.1 Clostridiales bacterium
CAGAAACAACCCAAACTTGCCAGCAGTCGAGCCACATGTGGCAAGGTGAGTGGCACATTATTAGGAAATGAGCTGGTGATCGGGTAGAAGGAGAGAGAAAGGGGATGCCCCCAAGTGAATTAAATCACTCTTGAGACATCCCTTTTTTATTGCGCAAAAAACGGGGTGTCCGAAGACACCCCGTAATTGTTCGGTTTGATCGATCGATCACTTCTCAGAGGGCTTGATAGCCAGCCAGCAGATGGCTGCAAGAGCACCGCCCAAGAGAGGTCCTACGATGAATACCCATACATCGGGAAGAGCTGCCGTGTTGAAGATCGCGGAAGCAAGGGATCTTGCGGGGTTAACGGATGTTCCCGTGAAGTGGATACCGAAGATGTGTACCAGTGTCAGGGAAAGACCGATAACGAGACCTGCAACATTGGAGAATTCCTTCTTACTCGTAACGCCGAGGATGGCGAGAACGAAGATGAATGTAAGAAGCACCTCAACGAGAAGGGAGATACCGATGCTGCCGTCGTAGAGTCCGTTTGCACCGAAGCTTGTATCAAAGCCTGCAACGAGACCGAGAAGGAAAGCACCGAAAGCGCCTCCCAATACCTGAGCGATCACATAGAAGATCGCATCCTTTCCGCCGATGCCCTTATTGATCCATACTGCAAGTGTTACAGCGGGATTGATATGACATCCGGATATGTTTCCGATGGAATAAGCCATTGCCACGATAACAAGACCGAATGCAAGAGCTGTCATAAGGTATGCTCCGTTTGCATTGGAACCGTCACAACCGACCGCCACGGCAGTTCCGCAAGCGGCAAATACCAATACGCATGTTCCGATGAACTCGGCGATATACTTTTTGATAGCCTCCATACTACTTTACCTCACTTTTTATTATTTCGTTAATCAAAATTAATTAACTGATTAGAAGTTACACTAATATGAAAAAACAAGTCAACAAAGTAACGTTTTTTATAACTTAATTGTAAAGATACTCCTCGCCGTTATAACGGATGACCACCTCATTCTCGGAGCCCTCGGGAAGTCCCTCCACGTGACCCACGATCCTTGCCTCGATATTGAACTTGCCTGCAAGTGCGATGATGCCTTCTGCGGCTTCCTCGCTGTTACAGTAGAACTCCACCCTGTGGCCGCAGTTGAACACCTGGAACATCTCCTTCATGGGGATCTCACCTGACTCATAGATGGCCTTGAAAAGGGGCGGCAATTCAAAAAGGTTGTCCTTTACGTATCTGATATTCTTACCGAAGTCGCGGCACTTAGCCTGTCCACCGCCGGTACAGTGGATGATACCGTTGATATTGGAGCGGTAATTATCAAGGGCCTCCTTGATCACGGGAAGGAATGTCCTTGTGGGAGAAAGGATAGCCTCACCCACCGTCTGCTCGGATCCGGGGAGTTTATCCGTAAGTCTGTACTTACCGCAGTATGCCTTGTCCTCGCCGATGGTATCGGAGAAGGACTCCTTATAGTTCTCGAAGTAATACTTGGAAAGGAGCATATGTCTTGCAGCCGTAAGGCCGTTGCTGCTCATGCCGGAGTTATAGGAATCCTCATATGTGGCCTGTCCGAAGGAAGCAAGTCCCACGATGATATCACCGGGCTTTATGTTTGCGGCATTGATGATATTATCCCTCTTCTCCCTCGCAACGATGGTGGAATCAACGATGAGCGTACGGACAAGGTCTCCCACGTCTGCGGTCTCACCGCCGCACATCTTCACGTCGATACCGAGGGCGGAAAGCTTTCCGATCATCTCATCATAGCCCTCGATGACCTTGGCGATGGCCTTTCCGTCCACCAGGTGGGCGTTACGGCCGATGGTGTTGGAAAGTGAAAGATTATTGATGGCACCGACACAGGCCAGATCGTCCGTGTTCATGACAAGGGAGTCCTGGGCAAGGCCCTTGAACCAGTCGTAGTTACCGGTCTCCTTGTACATGAGATATGCGACGGAGGATTTTGTTCCCGCACCGTCAGCGTGGAGCGCCGTGCAGTACTCGGGGTCTCCGGCAATGTCTTCGATGAGCTTACAGAATGCTCCGGGGAATACTCCCTTATCCTGATTCTTTACAGCTGCCTTTACATCATCCTTCGTGGGTGATACGCCTCTCGATAAATAAGACTCCGCCGACATTCAAAGATCCTCCGTAGATTATAAGATAAAGTCTTCCGACACGGCCGGTAAGCCGGGTTCTGTAACGACGATCATCTGTCTAGATCCAATGTTTCCACTGGATTCAAGCCATCTCCTCAAGGCCCGCGGACAACGGTTAAGCCTTTCCACGATGTTGCTCCGGGTGGGGTTTACAAGGCCGCAAAGTCTCCAATGCGCCGGTGAGCTCTTACCTCGCCTTTTCATCCTTACCTTTGCAAAGCAAAGGCGGTTTCCTTTTCTGTTGCACTTTCCTTAAAGTCACCTTCACCGGGAGTTACCCGGCACCCTGTCCTGTGGAGCCCGGACTTTCCTCACGCACCGGCGTTAGCCATACGGTGCCCGCGATCGTCTCAGCCGACTCGGAAAACACTACTATTCTAATAAAAAGAAGAGATAAAGTACAGTTACAAACTCACCAAGAATCGAACATCGGGGAATCTCTTTGTAAGATCATCTGCCAAGTTAGGCATGTACACATCCTCGGTCGCCTTGTGTCCCGCAATAACGGATCTTATGCCGTATTCCTCAAGCAGCAGCGTGATATGGTGCTTGATCTCCCCCGATACCACCACATCGATACCGTTGTCGATAAGGGCCGGGATACTGTCCTCATCAAAGGCTCCACCCTGGGCGAAGACCCTTCTTACCCCTGAATTAAGGTCGTTTATTGTTATAACTCCGGTTACTTCCAGGGAGTCCTTTATCTGTTCGATGTAATCCCCCAGGCGCAGTGTCACGGGGAGATCGAAGGCAACACCGCAGGAGGTTCCCTCGAGGGGCCTTGCAGTACCCTGTTCATCTCCGATCCTGCGGGCCAGGACCCCGTTGGAATAGGCGGGGTTCTTGTCCAGATTCGTGTGGGCGGCATAAATGGCAATGTCGTTCTTGATGGCGGATGTGAGGATCCTTCCGCAGGGATCATCCGTGCAGACCGTATCAATGCCGCCGAAGATAACGGGATGGTGGGTTATGAGAAGGTCTGCGCTCTCGGAGATCGCCCTGTTTACTATGTCAGATGTGGCATCCAGGGAAAGCATGCAGATCGATACCTCACCATCGGATGAGCCCGCGAGCAATCCGGGATTATCATAGTCCTCCGCAGTTTCCTTCGGGAAAAGTGATTCAAGATAATAAACGATATCCGCGATCTTTGTCATTTAATGTCCTCCAGCATCTTCCGCACTTCCGTGTCTCCCCTCGCCCTGATCTTATATCTGTCATCAAGACGCAGGAAATACTCGATGACGGAAGGATCGTTCTCCTTGAACTTCCTTACCAGGACGGGGCCGTAGAACTTCTCTCGGGGCGTAAGTTCGCGTCTCACGCCGTCATATGAGGTCTTAAGTATCGGATAGTAGAAGCCTCTTTCCGCCGATACCTTCTCTTCAAGTATAGCAAAACCTTCAAAGGACAAAAACTCCCTGATGAGTTCCGCCGACTTCTGGGGCTGAAGGCACCAGGTCACTTCGGAGAGCACCTCCTCCCCGGTCCTGGGGATGACCTCCTTCATGATATCGATCATATTGTTTCCGCCCAGCCCCGCCATGACGATCACATCCCCGGGAAGGATATGGATCCCCTGAAGGCCGTCGGTACAAAATGTCTTTGAAACCTGCGAAAAGCCCGCCTCCGCAAGACATCTTTCCGTCCTTTGGGCCGGGGCTTCGTGTATATCGGTGCAAATGACCTCTGAAGCGGCACCCGTCTTGAGAGCATGGAGCGCCAGATGGCCGTGGTCCGATCCCACGTCGATGAGCCTGATCCCCCTCTTGCCCTCTACGGCCGTGTCAAAGACATCTGTTAACCTGACGGACAACTCCCCGCTCACAGCTTGTCCCTCTTGCTTCTCAGGATCTCCCTGAGGGATTGTACCCTCATGAGCTTCTGCTTCGTCTCCTCCCTCTCCGAGGGATCCTGGGCCGCATACTTCCTGGTGAGGGCCTTCTCCGCCCTGTCAAGGGACCTGAGCCTTATATCGTATAGTGTTATCAGATACTTGTCCCGTAAGACGTTCTCATCCCGGTCCTCCTCGATCTCGTCACAGGCCTTGAGATAGATCTCCTCGGCGGGCTGACCGTTTAAGAGCATGGAAGACATGTAGTTGATGAGCATGGGCTCGTTTACGCCCTTCTCCGCATCGAAGTCCGAGAGCATCCTGGAAACTATATTACGCATATTCTCCCCGGTGAAATCTCCGGGACGGAGCACATCGTGGATATTGACCATGGACTGATCGCAGAGCTTCTCACTGAGCCTCACCGCGTATACCAGCAGCTTCAGTTCCTGCATATATGCGATATCCTTACCGATCTTTCCGGTGTTCTCCGGCTCCTTCTGTTGTTCCTCGGATCGGTTCTTTATCTCCTGTCTCTTCTCCCTCTGGACCGCCTTCATGGACAGATCGGCCTGCTCCCTGTCTGAGAGCTTCATCATGTCGTTCATCCTGTTTAAGACGGTCATGTAATTGGCACCGAGATACTGGGCCGCGGTGGAAGCCATCTTCTCCCTTTTAAGATCATCGGTCACCCAGGATCCGTAGGTCACGATATCATCCTGATATCTGTAAAGATCCAGCTTTCCCGATTCATCGCAGTTGTCGTCATAGGCTCTCTTGAGGAGATAATCGTCCAGGTCATGGGCATTCCTCACTATCGCCTTGAAGCTTTCCGCTCCGTTATTCTTAATATACTCGTCGGGATCCTTGCCGTCGGGAACACTTGCGATCTTGATCCTCATACGGTTCTTCATTCCCGTCATCTTATTCAGGAACTTGAGCATCATCTGTATGGCTCTGAGTGCAGCCTTCTTACCCGCGTTGTCGCTGTCGAAGAAGAAGACGGTCTCATCCGCATATTTGGAGGCAAGACGAAGCTGGCTGTCCGTAAAGGCGGTACCCAGTGCCGCAACGGCGTTATCTATCCCCGCCTGATGCATGGAGATAACGTCCATATAACCCTCGCATATGATAAGCTGCTTCGTTTTGGAGAGCTTGGCGATGTTTAATGCGTAAAGATGGTCCTGTTTCTTATAGACGACGGAGTCGGGAGAGTTGATATACTTAGCCTTATCGTCACCTAAGGTGCGTCCGCCAAAGGCGATTATCTTCCCGAAGACATCCTTAATGGGAAAGACCAGTCTTCCCCTGAACAGATCCACGAGATTGCCCTTGCGGCTTACGGTGAAAAGGCCCGAATTCTTGAGTTCCTCCTCCGTGTAACCCTTGGCAGTCAAGTGGTCGCAAAGACCGCTCCAGGAATCGGGAGCATAGCCGATACCGAACTTCTTGATGGTCTCCGGGGAAAGCTCCCTTTTACGGGCATAGATCCTGGCGACCTTGCCCTCGGGGGAATTAAGACAGGAGAAATAGTAGTTACCGGCTTCCTCGAGCAGTTCCCTGACCCTTTCCTTGAGCTTTCTCTCACGGTCATCGCTCTTATCGCCGGAATTGCCGTCATCCTTGACCTCAACTCCGTACTGTTCACCCAGGAACTTGACGGCCTCCGGGAAGGAGAGCCTTTCCACGTCCATGATGAAACCGATGGCGTTTCCGCCCTTACCGCATCCGAAGCAATGGTAGATCCCCTTGTTGACGGAGACCGAGAAGGACGGAGTCTTCTCAGAATGGAAAGGACAGAGCCCAAAGAGGTTCTGCCCAGATCTTCTTGTGAATGTTACGTATCTGCCGACGACAGATTCTATATCCGCCCTCGACAGTACTTCTTCTACTGTCTTTTCAGGTATCATCCCAAATGATTACTTCTTAGCCTTAGCGTCCTTATCCTGATTCTTCTCGCTGTTTCTGGGAATGACCGTCTCAATGGCGGACTTTCTGAAGGAAACGGGAGTATTTGCAGCTGATGTGTAGATCGTAACATCGTCCTCGCCGATGTGAGCAAGGACACCGACAAGTCCGCCGATGGTGATGATCTTATCGCCGACGCTCATCTTGGAGATCTGATCCTTAAGCTCCTTCTCCCTTTTCTTCTGGGGCCTCATGATGAAGAGCCAGAAAAAGAGTCCGAAAAGAACGAGCATGCCGATCATTCCGACCATGCTTCCGAGATCTCCTCCCTGCTGTGCTGCTGTAGTTGTTGCTTCAAGAACCAAGTTCACTTTAAACGTTCCTCCGTTTATCAATTATTGAATGCCGAGGCAACTACTTCCTTCATGGAGTAGTATCCCGGAGCCTTATCTTTAAGGAAAGAGGCAGCAGTCAAAGCGCCCTTTCCGAAGACGTCTCTTGTGGCAGCGCTGTGGGAGATCTTGACGGTCTCCTCATCGCTTATGAAGTAAACATCATGTTCACCCACGATATTTCCGCCTCTGATGGAGCTCATACCGATCTGGTTTGTCTGACGCTTCTCGTTAACCGCATGGCGGTCAAAGACATATTCCATCTCACCGTCGATATTCGACTTGATGATCTCACCTATGGTCATGGCAGTTCCCGAGGGAGCATCAAGCTTCCTGTTATGGTGTGCCTCCACTATCTCGATATCAAAACCGGGATAAAGAGCCTTCGTAGCCTGGGCCACCAGCTCGAACACCACATTCATACCGAAGCTCATGTTTGCCGACTTAAATACCGGAATAACAGAAGCCGCGGTATCGATAAGGGCAAGAGTCTCCTCATCAAGAGCCGTTGTGCAAACAACGATGGGCTTACGGCGGTCCATTGCCGTCTTAACGATGGCGGGCACTGCCTTATTGTTCGAGAAATCGATTATTACGTCATAATCCACATCGCATGAGGAAGGATCCGAGAATACGGGAAAAGGAAGTCCTTCCGTATCCGTGGAGATATCTCCACCCGCAACTATCTCATAATCGGAAGAGGCCTTTGTCAGGGCATAGATGGCTCTTCCCATCCTGCCGCAGCAGCCGTTCATAAATATCCTGGTCATTATTTATAACTCTCCATAAAAGAAAAATCATAGGAAGCAAGGACGGATGCGAGATTCTCGTGTCCCTTTGCACTCATATCACAGAGGGGAAGTCTGCAGTGGCCGACCTCCCAGCCGAGGATGTTCATCGCTTCCTTGACGGGGATGGGATTGACCTCGGAGAACAGAGCCTTAACAAGGGGGATGATCTCGATCTGCATATCACGTGCCTTCTTAACGTCTCCGTCGAGATAAGCATGTATCATCGAACTCATATGAGCAGGCAGGATATTGGCGACTACGGAGATAACGCCCTTTGCACCCAGGGATACCATGGGTACGGCGAGACCGTCCTCACCGGAATAGAGGGTGTATCTGTCACCGCATTTGCTGTAGATCTCGGGGACCTGACCGAAGTTACACTCCTTGACGGCCACGATATTCTCATGGGAAGCAAGGGAATAAAGGACGTCGGGAGAGATATTCACGTTCGTCCTGGAAGGTACGTTGTAAAGGATAACGGGAGCCTCCGCGTTCTCGGCGATGGCACTGTAGTGCTTTACAAGTCCTTCGGGTGTGCACTTGTTGTAGTAGGGTGTAACGACGAGGACCGCATCCACACCGAGGGCAACCGCCTTCTTTGTGAGGTTGATGCCGTGGACCGTGTCGTTGGAACCTGTTCCTGCGATAACGGGTACTCTGCCCGCCGTAGCCTTTACGGCACATTCGATCGCGGAAAGGTGCTCCTCATCGGGCATGGTCGCCGCCTCACCCGTGGATCCGCAGATAACGATCGCATCAGTTCCGTTATTAACATGGAAATCGACAAGCTTCTCAAGCTTCTTATAGTCGACTCCTGTTTCTGTAAATGGTGTGATGACGGCTACGCCGGAGCCTTCAAAAATAGCTTGAGACATATCAATTTCCTCCTTGAATATAAATATACAGTGAAGATTTTAGCACTCCCCATTACAATGCGTCAATTTATCTTTTGTGGGCGGACACATGTACTTTGAGCGGTGGAAAATAAGTTGCCGGTCGGAGCTGCAGGGGCATTTCTCACTGTCTTTAATTAAATACGGTTATGGTGTATCATATCCGACATGAGTATTAAGACTTCTGATTTCTATTATGATCTTCCCGAGGAACTGATCGCCCAGCATCCCCTGGCCGACAGATCATCTTCGAGACTTATGGTGCTGGACAAGAAGACCGGCGCCATTATCCATAAGCATTTTTCCGATATAACGGAATATCTCGTTCCCGGGGATGTCCTGGTGATCAACAACACCCGTGTTATCCCCGCAAGACTTCTCGGTGTCCGCTCCGAGACAGGCTCCCCGGTGGAAGTCCTTCTTCTCAAGCGCCTGGACGACAGGAGATGGGAGACCATAGTGCGCCCCGGAAAGAAGTTCAAGCCGGGACACAGGTTCACCTTTATACCCGGGGAACTTGAAGCGGAGTGCGAGGAAGTCCTGGAGACCGGAAACCGCATCATGAGGTTCGATTTTGAGGGCATCTGGGAAGAGGTCCTTGACCGTGCCGGAACCATGCCTCTCCCTCCCTATATCCATGAGAAGCTTCAGGATAAGGAGAGATATCAGACTGTCTATTCCAAGATAGAAGGATCCGCAGCTGCCCCCACCGCAGGTCTTCACTTCACAAAGGAGCTCCTTGAGAAGATCCGTAATATGGGAGTTGAAATAGCAGAGGTAACTCTCCATGTGGGACTCGGAACTTTCCGCCCCGTTAAGGTGGAGGATGCCACAAAGCATGAGATGCATTCCGAGTGGTACTGCTTTGACAAGACTGCCTCCGACATCATCAGAAAGGCCCGCAAGGAAGGGCGCCGCATCATCTCCGTCGGCACCACTTCCACCCGTGTCTTAGAGACCGTGGCACATAACGATCCCGAGATGATGCCCGTTTCAGGAGATACCCAGATATTCATATACCCGGGATTCGAGTTCAAGTGCGTGGATTCCCTTATCACAAACTTCCACCTGCCCGAGTCCACCCTTATAATGCTGGTCTCGGCACTGGCGGGCAAGGAGAATGTCCTTCACGCCTATTCGGAAGCCGTAAAGGAAAGATACAGATTCTTCAGCTTCGGCGATGCCATGTTTATAACAGATTCGGAATACAAGAAATAAGGACCAAGGAGAACCTTTATGAGCAACCCTCCCGTATGGTACGAACATATACATACATGTAAGCAGACAGGCGCAAGGCTCGGACGTGTGCATACACCCCACGGCACCTTCGATACCCCCGCATTTATGCCCGTGGGCACCCAGGCATCCGTCAAGGGCATGAGCCCCGACGAGATCTCCTCCATGGGGGCAAACATAATCCTTTCCAACACATACCATCTCTATATGAGACCCGGTTCTGAACTCATCGCAAAAGCGGGAGGTCTTCACTCCTTCATGAACTGGAAGGGTGCCGTTCTCACGGACTCCGGCGGATTCCAGGTGTTCTCCCTTGCCCGTCCCAAGGACATAATCGAGGAGGGCGTTAAGTTCAGGTCCCACCTGGACGGTTCCAAGCATCTGCTCACCCCGGAGCTCTCCATTAAGATCCAGAATGATCTGGGCGCCGACATAATCATGGCCTTCGATGAGTGTTGCCCCTACCCTTCCACCTTCGAGTATTCCAAGAGGTCCCTTGAGAGGACTACCCGTTGGCTGGAAAGATGTATAGATTCCCATAAGCGTCCCTCTGATCAGGCACTTTTCGGTATCATCCAGGGCAATATGTACCCCGAGCTCCGTCAGGAGAGCGCGCGCCAGATCACTTCCTTTGATCTTCCCGGCTTTGCCATCGGCGGTCTTTCCGTAGGCGAACCCGCAGAGCTCATGTACGAGATGCTGGATGCCACGGTCCCCCTTATGCCTGAGGATAAGCCCAGATACCTTATGGGTGTGGGTAC
>DNAE01000209.1:0-2121 GCA_003543635.1 Clostridiales bacterium
TAGAGGGTATAGCTCACGGCGGACCATTGACCTGTAGGTAACCAATCCACGTATATCAGAGTGGCCAAGGCCGAGAACTGATACTCCATAGCTCTTCTAAGGTGTTTTCAGATACAACTTAATTTTGGTATTGACATAGGTCATTACATATCAGTTTTGAGACAGTCCCTTATTCATCCTTTGAAAAGGCGTTTCTGATCTGATCCAGGAACTTTTCCGCTATGGGAGTGAAGGTCTGATATCTGTTCCAAATGAGATAAAGGTCGGAATAAAGCTTCGGTGATAGGGGCTTGAAGACCAAGTCGGTACCCTCGGTATTAATGAGATCCTTAAAAGTCAGCAGAATACCCAGGTTCTCCCTGGCAAATACGGAGCCGTTATAAGAGAGCCTGAAGGACCCCTCCAGTGTGAGATCTGAGAATCTGTCACGGGCCCAGGCTTTGATCTCGTTGTTCCAGCTCTGTTCGGATACGAAGAGGGGTTGTCCTTTAAGATCCGATACCGTGATGGCTTTCTTTTTTGACAGGGGATCAGATGTGGATATAATAGCGCCCCATTCGTCCGATTGCGGGAATCTTACATATTCGTATTTGCTGCTGTCCGGGGTCTCGCAGAGCACCGCAAAATCCAGAAGTCCCTTGTCCAGTTTCTCGGTGACCTGTTCGGTGTCGCCGCTGGTTATGTGATAGGTGAAGTGGGGATACCTTTGTTTGAGCTTATAGATCTCTCTTGCGAGGTAGCGTATCTGGTAGCTTTCCGCCAGTCCCAGATAGATCTCACCCCCCGTTATGTCGTCCAATGTGGTGAATTCCTGCTCTATCTTATCGGCCATGGAGACCAGGTCAGAAGCCCGGTCCCGGAGGAGCATCCCCTCTTCGGTCAGGGAAATGCTGAAACTGTGTCTCACGAAAAGCTTCTTTCCAAGTTCCTCCTCCAGGGCTTTAAGCGCCTTTGAGAGGGTTGGCTGTGAGACGTGGAGCTGTTCCGCGGCTCGGGACATGTTTTCCTCCCTGGCAACCGCAAGGAAGTATTTCAGGTTCTTGATCTCCATATGTATACCGATTTCCTTTCCCTGTTGATATTACGAAATGGAATATCATGATATTAATTTTATTCATTAGCGAAGAACATTGCAAGGTCGTAATATGGAATTGAAAGGAGATTCATATGGATACACGGGATATTCTGAAGGACTTGGCGGATATGGGTTGTGAAGACGGTATGTATCTGCAGAGCCTTTACGAGGAGGGAGATGTCGCTACCTTGCTGACTCTTTTAAAAAGGTATCGGGGAACCCTCATGGAAAGACTTCATGACAGCCGCAGAAACGTGGACCGTATGGACTATCTGATAAACAGGATTCAAAGAGAAGCAGGGAGGAAATGAATATGATCAGAAAAGAAGAACTTAACCTCGTAACAGAATGGGATAAGACTTTCCCGAAGAGCGACAAGGCGGAACACTCCAAGGTGACCTTTGTTAACCGTTACGGCATAACCCTCGCAGCGGATATGTATATCCCGAAGGACGCTGAGGGAAGACTTCCCGCCGTTGCCGTAAGCGGCCCCTTCGGAGCAGTCAAGGAGCAGTGCTCGGGTCTATATGCCCAGACACTTGCGGAGCGGGGCTTCCTTACTATTGCATTCGATCCCTCCTTCACGGGGGAAAGCAGCGGATATCCCAGATACATGGCATCCCCTGATATCAATACGGAAGACTTTATGGCTGCAGTTGATTTCCTGTCCTTGCACGACAGGGTGGATCCCGACAGGATCGGTATCCTGGGTATCTGCGGATGGGGCGGACTTGCCGTGAATACGGCGGCTCTGGATACAAGGATCAAAGCTACCGTCGCGGTCACCATGTATGACATGACCAGGGTGAACGCCAACGGCTACTTCGACAGCGAAGACAGCGAAGAGGCGCGCTACAACAAGAAGGCCGCCATGTGTGCCCAGCGTTTGGAGGATCTCAGAGCGGGAGAATATAAGCTCGGAGGAGGAGTCGTCGATCCCCTTCCCGAGGATGCGCCATTCTTCGTAAAGGACTATCACTCCTACTACAAGACGGAGAGGGGATACCACGAGAGATCCCTTAACTCCAACGGCGGATGGAACGTGA
>DNAE01000209.1:2176-2725 GCA_003543635.1 Clostridiales bacterium
GATGCGAATCCTTCATGAACCAGCCCATCCTCAAGTACAGTAACGAGATCAGGAGCGCGGTTCTCCTCATTCACGGAGATAAGGCCCATTCCTGTTATTTCTCCAAGGATGCCTACGAGAATATGATCAAAGACAGCAAGTATGCAGGAAACAAGGAGCTTATGCTGATCCCGGGTGCCGTTCACACTGATCTTTACGACGGTGGGGAAGGAAAGGTCATCCCCTTCGATAAGATAAGCGGATTCTACAGGAAGAACCTGGTATGATAAAAAAGGTGATAACGGCGGCGTCGGTGGTTGTCCTGCTCCTTACGGCTTGCCAAGGGGAACAGGAGAACCCGGCCCGGACAGAGCTGCCGGAGGAAACGACCGTAACGGAGGATTCGGAAATGATACTTGCTATCGACGGAACTGAAGTCCCCGTCATCTGGGAGGATAATACCTCCGTGGAGGAGCTGGAGGGGCTTGCCGCTTCAGGACTTACCATTGAAATGTCCATGTACGGAGGATTCGAACAGGTGGGGCCCGTTGGAAGTACCATCACATCATC
>DNAE01000209.1:2841-5044 GCA_003543635.1 Clostridiales bacterium
TATTCTACGGTTCCAATTCCTGGTCTTACACCAGGCTCGGCAGGATCGACTTGCCATCGGAGGAGATCACGGAACTTCTTTCCGGATCTGACGTGACCATAACGATCACAGGAGGCTGATATGTCCAAAAGAATTCTGATCCTTTCCACGAGTTTAAGAGAGAACAGCTACTAGGCGTGGGAAACCTCAGCAGATCTATTATCTCTTTACGCTATCCCTCTTCGCGTCGTATTCCTCGATAACATCCTCGATGATATCGCAGGCTGCTTCAATGGTATTCCTGCATCTTATGTCGGGCTTGAAGGATTGGGGCTTGATGTCCTTGCAAAGGACTGAGCCGTATTTCTGATTGAATCTCTTTATCAGCATTATGGTGACGGGCTTTATGTCAGTACTCTCGTGGGCCTTCTTTTCTATGTATTTCATGGAAAGGATGGATATTCCCGCAAGAACGGCGCCGCAGGTGTTGCCTGACTGCATTCCGGCACCGAATCCGCCCAGAGCGATCATGTCACGATCGTGCAACCCCAGATCGTAGTATTCGTTTCCTGCCCTGATTATCGTCTCGGCGCAGTTGTAGTTGCCCTCGTAGTAGTATTTTGCATAGAGATCCTTTAACATGGTGATTCCCTCCATAAGGTAAGGTAGTACGGATATTATACTCCAAAACCGATATGACAAAATAAAGGGATCGCCCCATGTTGAGACGATCCCCGTTATGTTTCCGGATCAAAGATCAGAGTGATGATGAGGGTGAGGGAAGATCGAGTTCTTCAAGGAAATCCTCGATCTTATCGTTTCTCGATGCGGATGCGTCGTGCGTCATTACTGACATGATGGTATTGTCCTTAAGGAATATGCATCCGTAAAGATCGCCATCGTAGAAGTCCCAGGAATCGCATTCTCCGTTGAAGATGATATAACCTTCGTTTCCGGAATCGGCTAAGGTGTAATCGCCATCGAAGTCCCCGTCTGCGATCGTTCCCTGGAATGCCTCCGTGTAGAAATCAAAGTTTTCACGTGCGTCGTCTGCATCGTCATAGGCGTACATATAGATGTCGTTGGAATCATTCCAGTATCCCACATAGGAGTAGTCGCTGTAATCGTAACGGTAGTAATCCCAATCATATTCGGCATCGTAGATATTCTCGATACAATCTTCAAAATCGTCCATAGATACTGCCGGGATGTTGAAGAAACTAAATCCGGATACATTCTCGTAGAACTCATACAGATCGTAGACGTTCTCGTTGTTCTTGTCCTTTACCAGCCATTCATCATGGCTTAACACGAAGCTTACATGAAGCTCTACCGTGATCGTCAGGTTGTCTTCGTTTTCTTCGATGGCATCGACGTAATCGTCAATGTTGCCTTCCTCGTCCACTACCCGGTCGAAGATCTCCTCGTAGTCGACCATGGTGTAATCGATCAGCAGATCTGCTTTCTTGTCTTTCTTGGATACGCTCGCGGATCTATTATTGATCTCATAGGTCATGGTGTCTTCGATCGCTTCGAATACATCGCCGAGAGCCGCGTTATTCTTGTTCTTATCAAAGAACTCCGTGAGTTCGTCTTCGTAGTCGTCTCCGTCCTTCATGAGATCGATGATGTCGTCGACATCGCCGTCGAGCAGAGCCTGAGCATATTCATCAGCGGCCTCGAGTACGGCCTTCTTGTCGCCTCCGAATACGGAGCATCCGCCGAGAGAGAGTATCATCGACCCTGCAAGAACGGATGAGATGATCTTTTCTTTCTTCATAACAATCGTCCCCTTTTGTTTATTGAGCAAAGATAAAATAATCTTTACAATAGTCATTATAGCACAGATGGTTATGGGGCAAAAATAAGGCAATCATCAAAATAGTTTGAATCTCAAAGTAATTTTGATATACTGACGATAAATCAACATATCCTTACATTTAAGGAGGAAGAGCATATGCAGGCCGTAATAATAGCTTTGTTGTTCATTTATTCTGTATGCATAACTGTCTTATTCATCAAAAGCAACAGTGATAAGAAGAAGGTCGAGGAGAAGCTTAAGGAAGCCCTTCAAAAGCCTGAAGGCAAGGCTTTTGAAGTTCCTGCCGCACCTGCTCCGGTTGCCGCAGCCCCGGTTCCGACACCTGCTGCCCCCGCGGTTGCCCCTGCGGGACTTGATTACGCATATGCATTTGAGGGCGTAAGACCCGTTGCAAGCCCCGCT
>DNAE01000181.1 GCA_003543635.1 Clostridiales bacterium
ACAATGTGGACTATAAGTACGCGGAGGAAAAAGGGATCAAGGTCGTAAGGGTCCCCGCCTACTCCCCCTACGCCGTTGCCGAGCATGCCATGGCCCTGCTCCTTACCATCAACAGAAAGATACATAAGGCATACCTGAGGACAAGGGATTTTAACTTCTCCCTTAAGGGTCTCAAGGGATTCGATCTTCACGGAAAGACCGTGGGTGTCATAGGGACCGGTAAGATCGGCCGTGTCTTTATGGATATATGCAAGGGCTTCGGCATGAAGGTCATCGCCTACGACAAGTTCCCCGCAGAAGGGTCGGACATTGATTACAGGCCCCTGGATGAGGTCTACCGTACGGCGGATATCATCTCTTTCCACTGTCCCCTCACCGAGGAAACATATCACATGTTTAATCTGGGTACCATCAACAAGGTCAAGGAAGGAGTTGTCATAATCAACACCTCAAGGGGTGCATTGATCGATGCGGAAGCTCTTCTCAAGGGTATCCTAGAACATAAGATCGGCGCCACCTGCCTCGATGTGTACGAGGAGGAATCCGAATACTTCTACGAAGATTTCTCCGGAGAGATAATCTCGGACGACGTCCTTTCAAGGCTTATCTCCATGCCCAACGTGATCGTAACTTCCCATCAGGCATTCCTTACAAAGGAAGCACTGGAAAATATCGCCTCGACCACCGTCGAGAACCTTTTGGACATAGAAAAGACAGGAAGTTCTCCTAACGAAGTAAGATAAAGATATTAACCCCTGGTAGCTGAGGGCTCGGTCTCTGCGATAACGGGAGCCAGTACCTGCTGTTCCGTTGCTTCGGAGATTATGCTCTCATCGCCGCCTTCGTCTTCACTAACTACTACATTGGGATACTTAACACCCAAGGGATAGTAAGGGATGACCGTAACGTATTTTTCCTGAAGGGGTGCCTCTTCGAAGATCTTTTCCTCATCCACAAGGGGCTCATCCCTGTAAGGAAGCGTTATGGCAGCCGTACTTACCGCCCAGATAACAAGGGTCAGCAAAACGAGCTGGATGATAAGGAGGGGCGTTATGGGGAAAAGATCAGATATCTTCTGCCAGGACTTGGCGCTCTTTCCCCTCTTGGAATCCGAGGAAATGAACTCGGCCACCTTATAACCTGCGGAATCGATCTTGGCAATGATCTTCTCCAGCATGAAGTTCCTTGTATATTCATCCAAAGTCCTTGTGGCGAAGTTGACGTTCTCCGGCAAAGGATACTTCTCAACGATATCATTGGCATTCTTAAGGAGGATGTCACCGAAGGTATAAAGGACATCTTCTCCCTTTATGACATTCCTCTGCTGATATGTATCAAGATATGACTTGATTATGGCCTGCTCCGCCCTGGTGGTCTCCTTCGTTATCCCATATACGGAGGAATACACCATCTCAACGGTGCTCTGATAGAAGTCAGTGAAATTCTCTCTTGTTATCTTCTCATTCCACAGGTCCATCGTAGTAACCTCCCTGTCCGTCATAGTACGTATCCTGATCGGGATAAGGCATCTGCTCTGCACCGTTGGGATCGTAGTAAGGTGTATTGGGATCATAATAAGGAACCTGCTGCTGTTCCATCATATAAGCCTGGGCAATGGGATCGTTCGCGGGATCGTAATAGGGATCTGCCACGGGAGCAGGCTCGGCGGGTTCGGGAGCTGCGGGAACAGCTTCGGCCTTTGCCTTCTTCTTTTTGCTCTTCCTGGGTTCCTTCTTCAAGGTGGGATCCTTGTCGTCCACGTCATTTGCAAAGGAAGACATGGGATACAGGAAGGAGCATATGAAGAGGATTATAAGGGCAACTACGAATACGATCCTCATGTCGAAGATAAGTGCAACTGCAAATACCGGAAGTCCCGCGAAGATACCGGAGACAAAGGAGAGTTCCGATGCCCTTCTGAGATTTCCCTTGATCCTGTTATTGGCAAGCAGGAACAATACATAAAGGTAGTAGTAATCGTGGATACCGAGGCTGATACCCATGAGGGCAACCGTAGCCACAAGGATCTTAGCCGTGGGCATGAGGGCAAACAGCAGAAGTCCCACGCACATGGAAAGGGACGATATAAGTACCCTTACCTTGGATGTTAAGACGTGGGCATATCTTCCCTTGATGATAAGCGCAAGGAAACATGCCGAGAATGTGGTAACCAGATAGTAGAAGGACGATGTGGCAAGGGATATACCCACAGTCTCAAGATAGTTGGGGATAAATCCGAGAAGGAATGAGAATGCGGTACCCATTACGAAGAATGTGGATATCAGGAACCTTCCGGTGTACTTATTGTTAACAAGCTCCAGCCACCTGTTGATGGCAAGATAGGACTCCCTTACGGGGTTGTTATCCTTCATGAAGAACATGATGCCCAGGGATGTAAGGAGCAATGCACCGCCGCCGATGAGATATACCACCAGCATGCCGAATCTCTCGAAGCAGATACCTGCGATGACCGTACCTACGGAGATACCGAGGAAGTAACCCACGGACTGGATGTTGTGGACCGTACGGTCGTCGAACTCGGAATAACCAAGCTTACCTGCGTTGATCCTGTAATCCCTGAGGGAATCAAAGGGCATTCCGTAGCAGAAAGCTATGGGCAGGAGAAGGATCAGCATGACAACGGCATTGTTGGCAATACCCGCCGCAACGCTGAGGATATATCCGAGAGCAACGGAAACGATAAGGGCTATCCTTCCCGTCAGTTTGAACTTAAGGGTCTTACGAAGTCCGGAGAATCCGAAGAAGCCCGCCGTATAAAGGATCAGTCCGAGACAGATAAGGATCTGTACGACAAAGGGCTCGTATTCGGAGAATTCGTTCCTCAGATAGTTGGCCACGATAACCGGAGGCATAACGGCGCCAAGGGCCATGAAGAAGGACAGGAACCTGATGGCACCGTCACCGTACATGATAAGTACGGGGACGTTACCTGCGATACCCTTGGAGAGCGTGGTTACAAAGAGATTGAGCTCGAAGATGATGACGCCCATGGAGACTGCGATGGCAAATATGGTGAGGATCCAGCTGAGGGACATTCCGTTCACGGTACTCACATAATCGCTCTGGGGCATCCTTATCTCCAGGATACCTGCGACGGTATTCTCCGCGGAGATGATGGGAGCTATGGCACAAACATATTCCACATCGTCCTCCGTCCTCTTGGTGAAGGCTGCCGTCTGCTCCTCAAAGCAGGTGTTATACTCGTCACCTACTCCGGAAAGGTAGTACTGCTCGGTGCTGTTATAGTCCGAGGAAGTATAAAGTCGAAGGAAGGAATTACCGGCCTTCGTATAAATATCAACTATATAAGGCTTATCCGGCGCATATGTATAGATATCAAGAGGATAAGACATACCCTCGTTGATCTTCGTATGACCCAGGGCCGTGGATGATGCGACGGCGATGGACTGCATGGCCTCCGCCCTCTCGCTCTCGAGAACGACGGTATATGTGTCAGTCAGCATATTTGACATGACAAGGAGAACGATAAGGACGATTACAAAGCAATAGCCTATGGTGGAGGCTATGGTCCTTCTCTCCCGGAGTTTCCTCATTTCACCTGAACCTCTGCTCATATCCTCTGACCTCCTTTACCGGATCTTCTGATGATCCCGGGGATCAAAGTCTGAATGACAAAGATAACGATACCCGCGAATACGGAGATGATAACGGCCATGAGGATCCTGCCCTCAAGGGTATCACCCAGTTCCTCCAAGGGAGAATATGTGATCTTGTATTCAAATACCGCAACACACCTTCCGCTGCTGTCGGATATGGGAACAAGAACACTCTCAAAGTTCTCGCCCCCTACGGTGGCAGTGGAATTATCCGCCGAGAGCCACTCGGAGATGTCCCTCTGGGCAACGGCGAAGTTCTCTGCGGAATCAGCATTGTGGGAAAGGAGCAACGAGAGCTGGCCGTCGGAATAAAGGAACATGGCGTAGCTTTCCGTGGTCACGCTCCTGGTGGACGTCTCAGCAAGCATAAGGGAAAAGATATCACTGTACTTGGATGCTGCCGAAGCGGGATCCCCAATGACCTCGTCACCGTTGACGGTGATCTTCACGAGATCGCAGACCTGCTCGATCTTCCTGGAAGAGATCCCCTTAAACTCGTCTTCGAACTGGAGCCTCATATGGTGTACCGCAAAGGATACGGACA
Source organism: Clostridiales bacterium (assembly GCA_003543635.1). Classification (GTDB taxonomy): domain Bacteria; phylum Bacillota; class Clostridia; order Saccharofermentanales; family Saccharofermentanaceae; genus Saccharofermentans. The sequence continues at coordinate 4,183 of DNAE01000181.1, forward strand.
TAATCGACAGCAGGAGCGATACGACAATGAGTATAACGGCTCTTACGATGCGGTTAAGCATCTCAGACTGATTTACCGACCGATTCTCCATTGAAAAGCTCCTCACATACACATGATTTCAAATCTATTATACATTTTTTCTTAAAAAAACCTAAAAAGTTTTATGTCATTGCGTTTACAAGTTCCTTAAACAGATCTCCCCTGTGTTCGAAATGCCTGAAGTGGTCGTAGGAAGTGCCGATATTGGACATGATGACCAGTTCTCCCGGGCGCGCCAGCTCCCTTGCTTTGGCAAGAGCCTCCTTCATATATCCGACGACGGCTTCCCGGGTCTCCGGGAATTCGTAAACATCCTTTGTTCCTTCGCCTATCTCGATGAAGGTATATTCCCTGCCTGCAGCTTCCTTTTCCAGGATCTCCCTTACGAAGGGGGCATTGGATCCGTAGATGACTATCCTGTCACTTACATTTAAGATCGCGTCACCGAGGCCGTCGTAGATGCACTTCTTGTCGGCGCCTCCGCAGATGAGGACACCCTTCTCCCCCCTTCCGCTCAATGCCTTCATGGTATTGATGGTCCTGTTTGGGGAAGTATCTATGGAGGAATTAAAGTACCTGACGCCGTCAAGTTCCCTGATCAACTCTATCCTGTGGGGCACACCCTTGAACTCCCGGGCGACCTTTGCCATGGCATCGGGAGAAACGAAGCCCTCCACCGCGCAGATGGCGGCAAGATAATTCTCCACATTGTGCTTTCCGGGGATAAAGATATCCTTCTCGGCAACTATCTTCTCCTTCTTACCGTCCTTCTCATAGATGAGATAGCCGTCCTCCGTATAGGCCTTGCCGAAAAGCACATCGTCCCCGGCCTTGGAGGCATCTGAGGATGAAAGAGCAAAAAAGTCGATCTTACCCCGGGAATCATCCTTCATGTTATAGGTGATATCGCATGCCGCATTAAGGACCGTCTTATCGCAGGGGGAAGCATAAAGGAAGATATTCTTCTTGGAATCGATATATTCGTCGTAGTCCTTATGAAAATCAAGATGGTTGGGGGTCACGTTGGTAACTATGGCCACATCGGCGCTTCTTCTCATACCCATGAGCTGGAAGGAGGAAAGCTCCAGGACCACCATATCATCCTCCTTCATGTTGAATACTTCCGAGAGAAGGGGCGTTCCGATATTGCCCCCGAGCCAAACCTTAAAGCCTCCGGCCTTGAGCATCTCGCTCACCAGGGTCGTGGTCGTGGTCTTTCCGTCGGAACCGGTGATACCGAAGATCCTGCAGGGACAGATGGACATGAAAAGCTCCATCTCCGTCGTAAGAACGGAACCCTTGGCCTTTGCTGCCTGAAGTTCCGGTGTCTCATAACGCATCTTAGGGGTCTTAAACACATAATCGAACTTCTGATCCGAGAGGGCATTAAGATATCCTTCCCCCAGTGACCAGGAGACCTCTATCCCCTCGGAGGAGAATTCTTCCATAACTGCCGATATGGCGGGATCGTCCGCATTATTCCTGTCAAAGGCGGTAACTTCGGCTCCCAGGCCCACAAGCCATTTGATGAGGGGCCTGTTTGAAATGCCGACGCCGATCACCGCGGCCTTCTTTCCCTTTATCTCCTTCTTAAATCCTTCAAGCTTAAGATTCATTTTCTTTCCTCCAATATGGACCCGTCGGTATATGACCCGTATAGTTTACTGTAAAAACCGCCTTTTCCGATAAGTTCCTTATGATTACCGATCTCGCTTATCCTGCCGTTTTCCATAACGACTATCATATCCGCATCAACGATCGTTGACAACCTGTGGGCTATACAAAGTCCCGTCCTTCCCTGAAGCAATTCCCTGACCGCCCTCTGGATACGGACCTCCGTGAGGATATCGACGGAGGATGTGGCCTCATCCAATATGAGTATGGAAGGATCCGAGACCATGGCTCTGGTGATGGCAAGGAGCTGCCTCTGTCCTTCCGATATATCATCCCGCGAGGAGGAAAGTTCTTCTCGGTATTTATTCGGCAATTTACGTATGAAGGAGTGAGCTCCCGATACGGAGGAAGCTTTTATCGCATCCTCTTCGGATGTATCGGGCTTTCCGTAGGTGATGTTCTCCAGGATGGTACCGTTCTTGAACCAGGTATCCTGGGTAACGACTCCGATATAGCTGCGAAGCTCTTCCCTTGAGATCTCCTTTATATCCCTGCCGTTTACGAGGATCTTTCCCGAATCGGGCTCATAGAAACGCATTAAGAGGTTTATGAGTGTCGTCTTACCGCAACCCGTGGGTCCCACGATGGCACAGGAGGTTCCCGGGGGAACTTTAAAGGAAACGTCCTTTATAACGGGATTTCCCGGAACATAGGAGAAGGTCACGTTGCAAAACTCTATCTCAAAGTCCCCCCGTCCGTCGAATATCCTCTTCTTTTTATCCTCAGGAGGAAGTTCCTCCTCGTCCAGGAAGGTGAAGATCCTGCCAAGGCACGCGAAGGAATCGGACAACTCCGTGAAGACGGAGGCGATATCGTTAAAGGGCTTCATATACTGGGCGGAATATGCGAGAAGGGATGCGAGGGCACCCACGGAGACGGCTCCGGCAAGGGCGCTTTTCGCTCCGATGAGAGCCACCACCGCATAGATCAGGGCATTGACGAATCTCGTGGAGGGATTCGTAAGGGACGACACGAAGGTGGCCTTGACCGAATTAGTCCGGTACTCGTCGTTTATGTTATCGAAGTCATCGCATATCTTGTCCGCCGTATCGAAGACGTGTATCGTCCTGAAATTGGAGGTCATCTCCGTGATATAGGAGGTCTGCCTTGCCCTTATCCCCGACTGTTTCTTGAAATACCCGAAGGAACGGGATGCAATGAAATAGGAAACGATGAAGGAAAGGGGCGTAAAGAGAAGCACAAGAAGCGCTGTCTTAACGTCTATGGTCAGCATGATGATAAAGGTGATCACTATGGAAGTTATACCCGAGAAGAAAAGGTCGAGGAACATTATGAGACCGTCACCCACCGTCTCACAGTCGTTTATTATCATGCTCTGGATATTTCCCACGGGTGTGGAATCGATAAAGGAAACGGGAAGCTTTCTTATCTTGCCGTAGGACATGTTACGGATCTTGGTGGTGGTATCGTAGGCGATCCTTATGTCTATCCTGGTAAGCGCGAACCTGGTTACCGCCACCAGACCTATGAGGGCAACGCAGATCAAAAGGTACATGAGGAGCTCCTCGAAGTCCACGGTCCCCTCCCCCATGCAATCGATAGCCTTACCGAAAAGATAGGGTATGAACATGCCGAAGGCTGACGTCAAGACCGAGAAAACGAAGGAAGCGAGCAGCAGGAGCGGCGATCCCTTAACGGTCTTTATGAGGCGCAGGACGGTGTCTTTTCTCTTAACCATATCAGGCACCCTCCTTCTGCAGCTCGTAGAGCCTTCTGTAGCTGTCGCAAGTTCTCAAAAGTTCCTCGTGGGACGCGAAGGCACCCACCTTTCCGTCCTCCATGAGAAGGATCTTATCGGCATTCATGACGGATCTTATCTTCTGGGAGATTATGACCGTGGTGGGGTCCCCGGGGTATTCCAGGATATTTTTAATGAACCTGTTCTCCGTGGCGGCATCCAGGGCCGATGTGGAATCGTCAAGGATCAGAAGACCCGGACGTCCCGCCAGGGTCCTGGCTATACCCAGCCTCTGTTTCTGGCCGCCTGAAAGACCTGCTCCCGTGGAGCTCAGCACCGTGAAGGCACCGTCCTTCTTGGAGGATAGAACATCATCCAGGCAGGCTGCCCTTATGGCTTGGTCTATATCGCTTTCCTCCAGGTCTTCCCTGTCCAGGGTGATATTGTATTTGATCGTCCCCGAGAAGATCCTGGCCCTTTGCAGGCAGATACCCACCGCCTCGGAGAGGTCGTGTCTTCCGATGTTCTCCATCTTCTTTCCGTCGATCAGGATAGTTCCCTCGTAATCGCGGTAAAGACCTGCGGCAAGGGATGCTATGGTGGACTTGCCCGATCCCGTCATGCCGATGATGCCGATGGTCTGACCCCGCTCCACCTTAAAGGATACGGATTCCAGGGTATCTTCGCTGTTACCCTCAAACCGGAAGGTGACGTCACGGAACTCCAGTTCATGGGGAGCATGGGGATCTTCGATCCTTAAGCTCTCCCCGGAGGCCTTGTCGATAACCGTGAGCATGGACTCCACACGGCCTGCGCAGGCGGCGGCGCGGCTCACCGTAACGATAAGGTTGGCAAGCTTTATGAGCTCCACCAGGATCTGGGTCATGTAGTTATAAAGGGCAACGACGCTTCCGCTGCTCAGTGTCCCCGAATCCACCCGGATGCCTCCCTTATAGATAAGGAAACAAATGGCGAGATTTATCATGAGATAGGTGACGGGATTAAGGTAGGACGATATCCCCGCCGACTTCAACTGGCGGGCACGGAGAACAAGGCTCTTCTCCTCGAAGCCCCGGTAATCATCCTCGGTCCTGTTAAAGCCTCTGATGACCCTGGTTCCCGTAAGTCCGTTCTCCGATATGCCTGACAGATCGTCAAGTCCCGTACGGGTCTCCTTATAGGAAGGTATGGCACGGCTCATGTTGAGGGCGACGAATACCGCCAGTATAAGGACCGCAAAAAGGATTATCAGGGATAGCTTGGGATCGATGACAAAGGACATTATAACGGCGCCCACCACCACCATGGGGGATCTTAAAACGAGCCTCAGGGTAAGGTTGATACCGTTCTGGATCTGGTTGATGTCGGATGTCAGGCCCGTGACGATATTGGAGGAACCTATCTTCTCGAAGTTATTCACATTGAGATGGAGCATCCGCTTAAAAAGATCGGATCTTATATCCGACGCGATCCCGGAGGCCGCATAGGATGCGAAGTACTGGGCAAAGAATGCACTGGCAAAGCCCACTGCAGCGAAGATAAGAAGGATAACAAAGGATCTTCTTATCCTGTCCGGGTCATTTCCCAGGATACCCATATCGATCATATCCCTTATGACCAGGGGAACGGTAAGCTCGAAGAGGACCTCAGACAGTTTAAACAGAGGACTTAAAAAGCATTGTATCCTGTATTTACGGAAGTACTTTAAGATCGTTCGCATCTTGTATCAGACAAGTTCTCCCATCATCTTATTGCATACCCGGTAGACTTCTTCAGGGTCACAGGTGAGATATCTTCCGTTCTCGTAGAGGATCTTTCCGTTTATCATGGTCATCTTAACATTACCGGGATCCGCGCTGTAAACGAGGTTCTTCTTGAAGTTGTTCACGGGCTGCATATCGGGATCCTTCATGGAGATCCTTATGATGTCGGCCTTCTTCCCCGTATCCAGACAGTCGCAGTCCGCAAGGCCCATGCATCTTGCTCCCCCCGTTACGGCGGCACTTAATATCCTCTCGGGATCCACCGCCAGGGGATCATCGTTCACGATATTTGAGAGCACCGTATCCAGGTACATCTCCCTGAACATATTAAGGGAGTTATTGGATCCCGCGCCGTCGGTTCCGATGGCGATCTTGATACCGTCACCGATAAAGGAAGGAACGGGAGCTATGCCGCTGGCGAGCTTCAGATTCGAGCAGGCGTTAAAAACGGCGTAAAGGCCCTTATCCGCAAAGATCTTCCTGTCCTCCTCATCGAACCAGACACAGTGGAATCCGCCTCCGCCGTAATCGAAAAGGCCGAGATCGTCAAATACCTTGACGGGGGACTTACCGTACCTTTCACGGCATCCCGCGACTTCATTTCTCGTCTCGGAGATATGGGAGAAAACAGGAGCCTTATACTTATGGGATATCTCCGATATCCTCTTCATTATCCCCTCGGATGTCGTATACTCGGCATGGAATCCGAGAATATAGGAAACAAGTTCATTACAGCTGTTATACTTGAGATACTCCTCCTCAAGACTGTCTATTCCGCCGAAGTCATTTACGGAACCGCAGAAGACATGCCTGAAGCCCGTCTCGGAAACGGCCCTCATCACACCCTCGGGCTTAAAGTACATATCGAAGCAGGATGTTACGCCTCCCCTCAGATATTCCAGATATCCCAGCTTGGTGAACCAGTATATGTTCTCCTCGGTAAGCTTACCCTCTATGGGGAATATGGCCTTGTGGAGCCAGTCGTCCAATCTGTAATCGTCCGCAAGGGATCTGGCGAAGGTCATGGCCGTATGGGTGTGGGCATTCTTGAATCCCGGCATCAGCACATCGCCCTCCACGTCTATCTCGGTATCGAAGACCGTGCCATCCTTTTTACCCTCACCTATGTAGACGATCCTGTCATCCTCGGTGTGGAGCTCACCTTTTACCATGGTAAGGTCCTCACCCTTAAGTATCAAGGCATTATAAAATCTTATCCTCATGTATTCCCCTTTCTTTAAAGGAACGGCGCAGCGAGCCTCAGGATGGAATTCATTATCCTGATGACGGCAAGGGCCGGCTTCTTATATTGTTCCGTGACCTCCCTGCACTCGGAGAAGGTCCCCCACATATCGGCTTTGATTTCCGTTATGACTTCATTCTTAAATATGAGCACACCATTCTCGAAATGGTGGTAAAAGCTCCTGTAATCCAGATTGATGGTTCCGCAGGTGGCGATGATGTCATCGGAAAGTCCCATCTTCGCGTGGCAGAATCCGGGTCGGTATTCAAAGATCCTGACATTATACTTGGCAAGCTCCGAATAGTAGGACTTGGTGACCCTGTTTATTAT
>DNAE01000075.1:0-2360 GCA_003543635.1 Clostridiales bacterium
CTCTGAAGGTATCATCCGGGAAATGCTCTTCATCGATGTCAACGATATTTGCCGGAGGTGCGACAGTGGGTTCGGGATCGCTCTCCTCTGGTTCCGGAACACCCGTTATGACAACATCCCCATCCACGAAGAAGGTTCCGCCGGTACTGTCGTTGCTTGTATACATTACACCGCCGGAATAATAACTGGTCTGAGGTCCGTTAGAATATGCATCGATAAAGTGATCATTTGAACTTATATCAAGTTCCGTAATACCCGTATCGTGAAGATCCAGACACTGAAGACCCGGGAACAGGGAAATGTCCAGATAAGTAAGGCCTTCGTTTCCTCCCAGGTCAAGGGAGAAAAGACCGTCATATCCCACGTTAACCGAAGTAATATCGTTGTTTTCCAAGTTGACATCCCTTAGATTAGGAAGACGGTCTAAACCCGTGATATCGGTGATTCCCTTGCTCATGTAGGAGATCCTCAGAGGTTCACTGCCCAATTCTTCAGGGGTCAGGATACCGTTTTTATCGCCATCGTATTCATCCGCGATACATTGTCTCAAGATCTCGTCAGGAAACACATCTGCCAGGACGATGTCATCGTAGGAGTCCGCAAGTACCGAAGCACCGGGAAGGATCAGTCCTGCCAGGATGCTCGAGGTCGTCAAAAAGGAAACTGCCTGTTTAAATCTTCTATGTCGCATAAGATCCCCTCTCTTTCACCATATAAAATAATTTTAACATCCTTACTTGATGCATATATTTAATAAAGTGTTAACATAGGTATCATTTGTTACGGATTTTTATATATAATTAGAACATTACTTTTGCGGGGGGTCTTCTTGGAACAGGTCAAGTTCTTTGTTAAGCGCATAGTCGAACTTATACTGACACTTCTTCTGGTGTCCTTCTTTACCTTTGCCGCTTTCTCCGTAATACCCGGAGATACGGCATCCGTCATGCTGGGACCCAACGCCTCCGCCGCCCAGGTGGAAGCCCTGCGCGAGGAACTCGGTCTTAACCGTCCCCTTCCCGTCCGTTATCTCGAATGGGTAACGGGAGCTTTTACCGGGGATCTCGGTAACTCTGCCGCCTACGGACAACCCGTCGGCAAGCTCATCGCCGAACGACTCCCCGTTACGCTGGGCATGAGCCTTATCGCTCTGCTCATGGTCCTTATCGTGTCCTATCCCATGGCCGTCGTTTCGGGACGCCGTCCCGGCAAGGCCGCCGACCATGTGCTATCCGTCTTCGGCCACATACTTTTCGCCCTTCCGCCCTTCGTTTTATCCATGCTGATAATAACCCTCGCGGCAGGATTGTTCGGGATACTCGCCGCGGGACGCTACGTCAAGCCCTCCTCCGATCTTCTCGGTTTTATAGGCTGCCTGATATTGCCATCCTTCTGCATTGCCCTCCCGAAAATTGCCATGACCTTCAAGTTCCTGCGTGCATCCGTGATCGAGGAGAACGCCTCCGATTACGTCCGCACCGCCAAGAGCCACGGTCTTTCAGATGCATCCATCATGATGAGGCACGTTCTTCCGAATTCCACCGTTTCCACCATAACGGTCATATCCCTGGTGTTATCCGATATCCTTGGGGGAAGCCTCATCGTCGAACAGGTATTTAACCTTCCGGGACTGGGAAGACTTCTTCTTTCCGCGATACAGAGAAGGGACTTCCCCCTCATGTCAGGAATGGTCTTCTACCTCGCCCTTATCACGGTCATCCTTTATTTCGCGGCGGACATCATATCCGCCATCGTGGATCCCCGCATGAGGAATAACGGGGAGGTGAGGGTATGAACAGATCCCGCACCTACAGGATATGTCTCACGACGGGGATAGTATTCCTGTCGATCATACTCATCGCATTCATAATATCCCTCACGGGACTTTGGATGTTCGAACCCGAGAAGACGGATGCGGCATCAAAGCTCCTGCCTCCCTCGTCGACCCACCTGTTCGGAACGGACAACCTGGGACGTGACGTTTTCGCCAGATGCATGGATGCCTCCAAGTACACCCTCCTGGTGTCCTTCTCGGGAGTATTCATCGCCTTCGTTCTGGGAACGTTACTGGGCATGCCCGCGGGCTACTACGGCGGCATCGTCGATAAGGCGATCATGCTCCTTTCCAACAGCATAATGTGTTTTCCCGGCATTCTTCTGGCCCTTGTGGCCGTTGCCGTTTTCGGGCCCTCCCTCTTTAATGTGGTCTGGGCATTGGGACTTGTGTTCGCACCCACTTTCGCCAGGGTCTACCGCACCGGAGTTATGGGACTTTCCTCCAAGGAATACATACTCCACGCGAAGATCCTCAAGGTCAATCCCGCAAGGATAATGTTGGTACACATGTTCCCGAACCTTCT
>DNAE01000075.1:2456-9827 GCA_003543635.1 Clostridiales bacterium
GAGTCGGGCATGAGCTATCTGGGCCTCGGAGTCCAGCCTCCCCACGCAAGTTACGGCAAGATGCTCGCCGACTACCAGGGATATATGACATCATCCCCCTGGCTCATACTGTTCCCCGCGTTGATGCTCGTCATCTACGTTCTGGGTCTCTACTTCCTTTCCGAGGCCGTAAGGCTTATGTTCGGAGGTGACTCCAAATGAATATCGCGGAGATAAAGGGACTTTCCATGTCGGTATATTCGGGAAAGGGCGTTCCCACACCCATCCTGGACAACATATCCTTCCATATCAGGGAGGGAGAGATCTTAGGCCTGATCGGTAACTCGGGCTCGGGAAAGAGCATGACCGCCATGACGCTGGCGGGGCTTCTCCCGGAATCCGCACATATCACATCCGGAAGCATCGTCATCGGCGGACGGGAGGTACTTACCCTAAGCCCCAAGGAGAGGAGAAAGCTCCTGGGGGAGGAGATAGGTATCATATTCCAGGACCCCATGACGGCCTTAGATCCCCTTCAGACCGTGGGAAAGAACCTGGATGAGATATTAAGGATAAGGAACGTGGCAAAGGAAGAACGCTACGACAGGATCGTCTCCATGCTCAAGACCGTGGGATTCATCGATCCCGAAGGTGTATATAAGAGATACCCCCATCAGATATCGGGAGGGCAGAGACAACGCGTCCTCATTGCAGGGGCCGCCCTGCTCAAGCCGAAGATCCTTATAGCCGACGAACCCACATCCTCCCTGGATACGGTCACCACGGCTTCCATACTGAAGCTTTTGAAGGAGATCTGCGTCAGCATGCACATGACGATCCTCTTCATTTCCCACGACCTTTCCGTGGTAAACGATTTCTGCGACCGTGTCATGGTAATAAAGGAAGGCCGGATAGTGGAATCGGACACCACCGAAGATATCCTGCACAATCCCAAGAATGCCTATACCGCGGAACTCCTGACCAAGGCCAACCTGGATCCCAGATCCCTGGGTCTCACCTTCTCGTCCGTGGACTATTCCGCCAGCCCCGTATTAAGCGTATCCGGGATATCCTCCGGTTACAGCAACGGATTCTTCGGCGGCAAGAAACGGAAGGATACCATATCCGATATCAGCTTTGAGCTCTTCCCGGGAGAAGTCATGGGCCTTATCGGCAGTTCCGGATGCGGAAAGACGACCCTTGCCAAGACGCTTTGCGGTCTTATCAAGCCCAACAACGGCAAGATAGATCTCGGCTCCGGCAGGATAGGCGTCGTATTCCAGGACCCCGTCTCCTGTCTCAATCCCATGCACACCATACGCTGGCATTTAAGAGAGGCTCTGTCCTCCCTTAAGACCGACATGACAAAAAAGGAAAAGGAGGAGCTCATCGTCTCCACCATCAAGTCCGTGGGTCTCGAGGAGCATATGCTGGACAGACTTCCCGGCAGGATGTCAGGAGGACAGAGACAGCGGGCAGCCATAGCCATGTGCCTCATATTGGAGCCGTCGGTCATCATCGCCGATGAGCCCTTCTCCTCTCTGGATACGACATCGGCCGCTTCGATACTGAAGCTCCTGTCGAAGATAAACCTGGAGCGGAAGACCACCATCCTTCTGATCTCCCACAATCTCCGGGTGGTCAGGACCATGTGCAAACGCGTCATGGTCATGTCCAGGGGAAAGGTCGTGGAAGAAGGCATGACGAAGGACGTTCTGATAAGGCCCTCGGCCGAAGCTACGAAGGCTCTTATAAAGGCCGAGATAAAACCCTTAAACGAGACATAAAAAACGGGAGCCGAGGCTCCCGTATTTATTTGTTTTGTAAGCCGATCATCAAGATGCAACTACGGATACGATTTGAGGAGATGTGGATACTCCGCTTCCGCTGTTGATCTGGATACCGAAGTTTGTAGTGTCTCCCACGTTGGGACATACAAGTGTGATCGTGTCACCGGATATCTCATAGCTTGCACCGGATGTCCAGTTCCAACCGCCGATGTTGCTGATGGAAGCTCCGGGGAACTTGACCGTGATGGTTACGGTCGAACCCTTACAAGAAGAAGGGACACTGACATCACAGTTACCGCCGTTGCCCCATACACCGGAGCTGTTCATATTGGAACTGCTGGTAACATCGCCTGTAGCTCCGCCACCGCCGCCGGCTCCGGGATCGGGCGTAGGGGTAGGAGGAGTAGGTGTATTCGAGGGACGCGGTGTAGGCGAGGGAATGGGCGTAGGTGTAGGAAGTGACGGGTCAGGCGTAGGAGAAGGTGTCGGGGACGGCCTGGGAGTATTCGTCGGTCTTATGGATACCGTAGGCGGAACTCTCTCGGGACGAGTCGTAGTCATACGATCCCTGACGTTCAGCTGAGCCTGATTAACAGCGGGGACGTACTCATTCTTATACATCTCCTGCTTTGCCCTGTATCTTTCAAGAGCATCTCCGATACCTATGGCAGCAACACTTGCAAGGATAACGATGATCGCTATAACGAGCATCATCTCTACCAAGGTAAAGCCTTTCTTATTAGTCTTCTTCATGTAGATCGCCCTCCTCTAGACGCTTAACATGCATAACATCAGATAAAATTACGACTCTATTATAAACCCTATTTCTCAAAATTTGTAGACTTAATTTCACAAAAACTTCACAAATCCCGCAATTTTTCTACATATTTAAGCAATTCTTCCGCGGTATTGGGTATTTTTTCCTCAATGACTGCCTCCAAAAGCTCATTTAAGATCCTTCCGACCTTCTCCCCTGAGGAGACACCCGCTGCGATGATATCATCGCCCTTCACCGCCAGATCCGATATCCTGTAGGGGAGCTTCTCTTCCTCGATCCGCGCTCTCATGGCAAGGGTCTTCCCGTATCTGTCCTCGCGTCCCGATCCCACCTTGGCATGGGCCTCAAGATCCGCCCTCTGAAGGGACAGGAGAAGATCCGTAAATTCAGCCCCTTCGTTTCTCATGAGTTCCGATACTTCTTTCCTGCTCCCGCTTCCGTATTCATCGTGCAGGAGCACCAGCCTGGCAATGGTCCTTTTTTGATCTGTCGGAAACTTCAATCGATCCGTCAATTCCCTGACTATCTCTTCCCCTCTTTTGGGGTGCCCCGTCATATGCCCGACTCCCCGGTCATCCAGGAAGAAGCAGTCCGGCTTTCCTATATCGTGGAGAAGCGCTCCGTAGGAGAGGATGACACCGTAGCCGTCCTTCTCTTTCCTCACGTTCTCCAGCACCTTGAGAGTATGTTCCAGCATATCAAGATGATGGAACCTCGACTTCTGGTCAAAGCCCTTCATCCGCAAAAGCTCCGGGATGATCACCGACAGGACCTCCACGTTATCCCGTATGGCTTCCGGGGCATGTTCCCCGGTCACGATCCCGTCAAGTTCGGTCTTGATCCGTTCCGCCGATATATCATTAAGAAGGATCGCATTTCTCTTCATGGCCTCCGCCGTCTTATCTTCGATGGCAAAGCCCAGTTTGGACGCGAACCTTACCGCCCTTAATATCCTCAGGGCATCCTCTTTAAATCTTATGTCGGGATCCCCCACGGCGCGGATGATCCGGGCATTTATATCCTCCACCCCTCCGACGGCATCCCTGACGTTTCCGTCCTTATCGAGATAGAGGGAATTCATGGTGAAATCCCGTCTTTTGACATCCTCTTCAATGGTATCCGTGAAACTGACGCTGTCGGGATGTCTCTTATCGGAATACCCGGAATCCGTCCTGAAGGTGGTTATCTCAATGACCTCTCCCCCGGTTACCACCGCCACGGTGCCGTGCTTTTCGCCGAGATCGGATATGGTCCTGATATTGAGAGCCCCGCAGGCAGCCTTAACGCGGTCCGGTGTCTCCGGGGTAGCCATGTCAAAATCGTGGGGCTTCCTCCCCGATATCATGTCCCTCACGGCGCCGCCCACCACAAAGGTCTCCACCCCTGCCGAGAACAGGGCGGTCTGAAGGTCATTGATCCGTTCGGGAACGTTAAATCTCATATTATCGGGCAAATGCCATATTCATGATGGACGTGATCTCCCTCTGGTCCAGCATGGTAAGGCCGAACTGAACGGCCTCCTTTCTCACGTCCTCCGCGATCCTTAAGATCTCCTGCTCGGTGAGTTCCACCGGGGGCAGTTCCTTGACCGACATATCGGCGATCCTCTTGAAGCCGTCGATGAAAGTGGAGGCGGCACTCTCGTCCCCCGCCGCCGCGGTGCAGAGATGAAGTTCCCTTGCCAGGGTGGCAAGGCTTCCCGTTATCCTGTTCCCGAAAAGGGTGAGGGCACAGGACAGCAGCACTATATGATAGGAGCCGTAGGCGACTCCGAACCTGCTTATGAGATGGTGGGTGATCAGGTGATTATACCCGAGGCCGAACATTCCCGAAGCCATACCCGAATAGATCCCGCCCACGGATACAAGGCGTCTGGCGTAGGGATCGTCGGGATCATCCTTTATCTTCTTGATGTTGGTGAATATGCTGATACATGCGTTGACCGCATTGGCGCGGTAAGCGGGATTAAAGGTCGAGGCGGGATTTATATAGACCTCAACGGAGGATGCCAGAGCATTGAAGGAACTCTCAAGAGCCCAGGCGATCTCGGTCCTGACTGACAGATCCGTATCCACCACTACCACCTGGGGGATAAAGTAGTTGCTCATGCAGAGGGTCCATTTCCCGGTGGTGCTGTCCTTGAATTCGGCAAATGATGTAGCCGGAGACGAGCTGTTATCCGTTACGATACAGCAGAGCACCGATATGTCCTTCTTGAGCTTATCTATACCCTCAAAATCGGAAAGGGCCTTCACCGGATTTATGGCCGCCGCCGCGGTGAGCTTTCCGCAGTCGATATCCGCGGTACCTCCCACGGTGATTATGGTATCGCAATTGAACTCGTTATAGATCTTAAGGCAATTGAAGACTTCCGTATCCGTAAGCCAGTTCTCGCTCCTCACATATCTGAAGCAACGGAATCCCTCCTTGCCATAGAAATCTATCAGGTCATTGAATATCTTGTACTTAGATGTCACGGGATTCCCCAGGAACAGGATCCTCCTCGTTCCCATCTCCCTGAAAGCCTCCGAGAGCGCAAATGAATCGCCACTCTCAAGATAGAGCTTCTGGGGTTCGTATTTGGCCTCGCGGGCGTATTTCAGATACTCGGCGGTGCCCATCAGTTCAATACGGACTTGATCGCATTAAGGAAATCGTCAAACTCCTCAAATGCCGGAAGGTCGGGATTGTCTTTCTTTATTTGTTCCGTGCTCCTGAACAGGAATCCCGCACGGGAAGCCCTGATCATGCCGAGATCGTTAAAGGAATCGCCTGCGGCGATCGTATCGAATCCCATGGACTGTAGAGCCTTGACGGTGGTGAGCTTGGACTTCTCGCATCTCATCTTGAAACCCGTGATCTCGCCGTTCTCGGCAACCTCAAGGGTATTGCAGAAAAGCGTGGGATATCCCAGCTTCTTCATGAGAGGCATGGCAAACTGGGTAAAGGTATCGCTGATGATGATGACCTGTGCCTCCTTGCGGAGCTCGTCCAGGAACTCCTTGGCTCCCGGGAGGGGATCGATGGTTGATATAACATCCTGTATCTCCTTGAGGCCGAGGCCGTGCTCCTTGAGGATACGAAGTCTCCAGTTCATGAGCTTATCGTAATCGGGCTCATCCCTTGTCGTCCTCTTAAGTTCCGGGATTCCGGAAGCTTCGGAAAAAGCGATCCATATCTCAGGTACCAAAACGCCTTCCATATCGAGACATACTACATCCATCTGTGATTCCTCCGTGGTCTTTAGTCCGTCTTTTATTTTATCACATACGGATAGGGCTCGGGTCGACTATTTGTTAATGTCAGTCTCTGCAATACGCTAACACTCTGTCATAAAAATCCTTGGCTTCCTCAAAAGCCCCATGACCAAGCCCTTCATACACAAACAGTTCACTGTTTGCTATACCGTCTTTCAATTCGATTGGAGCGTCATTTCCGACAGTATTATCGCTACTCCCGGCAATGATAAGCGTCGGACAGATGATCTTTGATAATTCATCCCGCACATCAAACCGCAAGATCGCATTTGCGTTTTTCAGGAAACGATCATATGTCTTCGGTTTCGTAAGTTTTGCAATCAGCGGAAAATATCTTCTGTTCTTTTTCAGATATCCTTCCGAATACATCTTTTCCGCCGTGTCCACCATCAATGCCCTATGATCACCCCGATCTGCCATATCGATCCATGATGAAACGGCATCCGTCACAACCTTATTTGCATACGGAGCCGTAACAGCAAGTATCAGACGTTCTACAATCTCCGGATGTCTTATGGCAATGCTCTGTGCTATCATGCCGCCCTGAGACACCCCCAGTACACACGCCCTGTCGATCCCAAGATCCTTCATCACCGTGACCTGATCATCTGCCATGTCCGCTATGCTGTATCCTTCCGGCATATCATTCTTCCTGCTGAACATATAAACAGTAAACTCATGAAAGAATCTCTTATAAGACGGGGCAAGCAGCCACGCTTTTCCTTTTACGGTTGTCAATCCGTCTGATAACCCCGGCAATACGACCAGATTTCTTTTGCCATCACCAAAGGCGACATAATACATTTCCGTATCGCCAACTGTCACACAGCCGTTCTTACGCATGATCGCTCCTCACCTTCAGTTTCATTTACACAAAAAGCATCATCACGATAACCGCAACAATATCTGCCAGAGAATGTGATATCCAGCTGCACCACGCATTATCCGTTTCCTTGAAAACCAAGCCGTAAAAAATCGAATCAATAAATACACCCGCCAGATCCACTGCCACTATAGCAGGATTTCCATATGAAAAGTGCCCCATAGCGAAAATAAACGAAGCAATGATCAGCGCAGGAACAGAACCCGTCAACTTGTTCATCTGCTTCTGGTAAAACGCACGGAGCGCAATCTCTTCTCCCAAGGGCACAAGCAGAAGCTGCAAAATGATCGGGACGACCTTTGCCGGATCTATCTCAAAAGGAATCCTTGCCACCGTATGTTCCAGGATCTCCGGGAAAAATGCTTTTTCGATAAATATCTGCGTCACATCAATAACAATAGGTATCAGAGCAAGAATGATAACCTTCTTACTCTTCATCTGACTTAAGGCCGTCTTTATATCCAGACCTTCATACTTTGAATCATTCGTTCCCCGTGTCACAAAAAAGGCTACTACGCCGATGATCACTGTGAGTCCCGCAAGCTTAAGAAGGCTTCCCTCTATTTCTATCCTGATAAGATTCGCGAATGACAGCACAGTCATCACGATCAGAAATATCGTTGCCGATTTGCTTATCTTTATCTTTTTCCGATCCGTCATATTTTACCGTCCTTTTCTTGCTGC
>DNAE01000070.1:0-197 GCA_003543635.1 Clostridiales bacterium
GCCGGGCTCTTTGGATTCACTCCATCTGTAGTGGATATCTCTTAAGAGATTATCGAAGGCCTTGTGCCATAGTTCCATGACATCAGCCCCGCCGGGCAGCTTGTCGTAAGTTATATAGGTTAGAACACTGCCCATATCTTGAACAAGCATACCGATAAAGCTGTCCATAATACGGATCATTACCATCTGATCCGGAT
>DNAE01000070.1:237-5438 GCA_003543635.1 Clostridiales bacterium
AATCCGGAGCAGATGCATCCGGGGGTGTCAAGGATACCTGGTTTTGCGGCTCCTTGGCCCAGTTTTTCTTTATTCTCGGATATATTCTCGTCTCGTCGAATACAAAATCATCGCTGAATCCGTCTTCAAACGGACCGTCTTCAGATGAATGCGTCCATTCGATATCACAGATATTATCTTTTCCTTTAATGAAAGCACGCACGCGTTCAAGAAAATCAATGCAAAACTTACTGTATGAATATTTTGCAATGATGCGGATCACGGGACGAAGTCCCGGTTTTGCCTCTTCGGCCTGTCCGCTCACGATGTAATCAAGATAATCATTGATCTTATCCTGGAGAATACGGCCGTGCTCTTGACGGGTCGCAGGCTCCCATTTCATATCATCAAGGATCACGAGGACGTATTTGCCGTCTTCTTCCAGTGTTATATCTATAACTCCGCGATCTCTTACGTTTGACATATTGATTATCCCTCTCAAGAAATTATAACATCAGAGTATGCTTCTTTTGATAGCTTTTTGGACTGTTACACCCTGATGGCAAATAAAAAGGACTGACTCCTTATCAAGCAAGGAATCAGTCCCTATGATCAATTTTATCGTCAGCCTTATGCAGCTTCTTCGCCGTCTTCGCTTGCAGCCTCTGTCTCCGAAGGTGCTGCCGTCTCAGTCTGCTCGGGAGCTTCCGTCTCGGCAACGGGGGCCTCCGTCTCCTCGGGAGCGGCAGTTGTTGTCTCAGCAGGCTCAACTACAACGGGCTCTTCCACAACAGGTGCGGCTGTGGTCTCAGTGGTCTCGGCAACTGTCTCCTCCTCTTCCTCGGTATCCTCAACGGGAGGTACCGCATCCGGGATCTCAAGGGCACCCAAGGATGAACCCTCATCGTTGTCGTCCTCGTCGTCCTCGTCGGGCTCGTCAAGGGTGGGATCGTCCTCGGAGAGCTGCACGCTCAGAACATAACCCACGAGATTGCTGTTCGTCATGATCTTGGAGAAGGAATCGGATGTCTCGCTCAAAACGACTGAATCACCCTTCTCGAGAACGCCGATTATGGTGCTGTCCAGGTCAGCCTCCGCGTAGATGGGTGTATTGTCGTTAATGACATACATGAGCTTATTCTCGGTCTCCTGCTCAAAGATGCTGGGCTTCTTATCGAAGAGCGTACCGTCGGTCAGATGCTTGAAGTTGAAAAGGAGCCACATGCCGCCGAATCCGATGGCAATGAACAGAAGGAATATAAGTATCGTTCCGAAGATCCCCTTTCCCTTCTTTTCCTTGGGTGCGTTCTTATCTTTCTTCATCTTTTCTTTCTTAGAGGGCCTTATCTCGTCCTCGTATTCATCCTCATCTTCATATTCGTCATCATAATCATCGGCGTCGCGATGGCTGAACTTCTGGGTCTGCTCCATATCGTCGTCCACATCGCCCACAGGCTCATTGAACGGAACATAGGGCTCATCCTTCTCGGGGGCCTTTGCAGCGCCAACTGTACCGTCAGATCTCAAGTTGCTGTTGATAATGGCGTCTCCGGGGAGAAGGAATGTGGATTCGATCTCCATGACCACTACAGAAAGACCTGACTTAACGCCGTAGTTAAAAGCGGAATTGATGAGCTCCCTGGCCTTGTTCTCCGTCTGCAGGGGCTTAACAAGGATCATGTTACGCATCTGAGCGGGCATGAGCTTGGCTATACCGAGGCCCATGAGGCAGAGCTCGTCACCGTCCTTAAGCTTAAGGTGAACCTTCTTATCCGCAGCGATGGCGCCATCCTGGGGCATCTTACCCAGGTACTGGGTAAGGGTCATATTCTCGGGATGATTAGCCTCCTGCTCGGGGGTGATGGCTCCCATCTGAACATATCTGTGGGCAACAGTCTGGTCCTCGGTGAGGGCCATGATCTTATTGTCCCTGATAAGGACTGCCTTTGTATTACCGATGTGGATCACCCGAAGGGTATCGCCCTCGACGATAAGCATCGTCATGGAGACCTTTAAGGGTGTTCCTCCCCTGGCAACTATGTAATTGCATACCTTGACGTTAAGAACGTTAATGACCTGGTTGGAAAAGGACTCGAAGTCGAGTACCGGCTGGTTCTGGCATCCGGCAACGATCTTGCCCAACTCTTCATTCAATGCGATATTCAGTACCGCTCCAAGGTTATCGGGGCCCTGGCTGCTGAACATGGCGCAGATCTGGATGGGAGATGTGGATCTTGCGGTCCTGAGGAACTCATTGGGGAAATCTGCCTGAGTCCTGTAGAGAGTATGGAAGAACACATTCTCCTGCGGTCTGTTCTGAACCTGATTGGTCTCAAGGATACATGTGGAAACTGTTTTACTCATATATCATTCTCCCCATATAAATTCGTGAAGCTCGTCGAGCTGTGTATCCCAGTCCAGGATCATCATCCAGGGATCCTGCTGCACCGTATACATTCCGTCTGCGGGAACTCTGTACTCATCCATGGCCTTGGAACCGCCTACTGCGTTAACGCCTACCCTGGCAAGGTCCAGCTGCTGCATGTTAGTCTCAAAGATTCCGGCGGAATCTTCGATCATGGCAAGCTGATCCGTGAGAGACATATCTGAGACTTCCTGGATAAGGGCCGTGGCCACTTCCCTCTGCCTGGATGTTCTTACGAAGTCGGAATCCAGATATCTGATCCTGGACCATCCGATGGCCTGTACACCGTTAAGGGTCTGCTCTCCTGAAGAAGAGATCAGGGGCGGTTCAATGCCGAGGAGATTACTCTGTTCGGTGATGTTGATGTTTGCATAGTCTACTTCGCCGGGCTCAACGTTGATGGTAACTCCTCCAACGAGATCCACGATATCAGCAGCACTGTTGAAATCGAGCATTACGAACCTCTGGATATCGAGACCGAAGTTCCTGTTGATGGTGTTGATCATAAGACCTACACCGCCGTATGCGTAAGCATGGGTCAGCTTATCAAGGGATGTGGAAGCCGTCTCGTCCGTATCGCCGATATATACGCCGATATCTCTCATGAGGGAGATGAGCTTGACGGTATTCTCCTTCTTATTGATGGACATGATCATCATGGCATCGGATCTTGCACGCACGTCATCCGTACCCCTGGAATCGATACCGAAGATAAGGATATTCTCAACATTCTTATCTATCTGGTCCACCTTGATGATGGGGTGGGCAGGGTCCACATATACCCTTGTGTGTCCGCCGTCTGACCAGGCTGAGGTCACGTCGCCTCCGGTGAAGCTTCCGTTCTCACCCACCTCGAGGGTATCGTACTCTTCTTCCGATACAACGGGGACGGAAACGAAATTGAAACCGCCGAGGATCTTATATCCGTAAAGAACTACGCCTACTGCAAGACCTAAGATCGCGGCAATGATACGGACTATTATAAGTCCTGCCTTTGACTTTTTCTTGGGCTTAATTCCCTGTTTTCCTTTGTTATCTTTAGCCATTCAAAAAAACCTCAATGATCAAAAATAATAATTCAGAATAATAATATAATTATTCTCAACAAAAAGCTATTATAACACAAACATTAAAACGCAATATCATATGCCTGTAATATAAGCATCTGATACGAATGTTATAATTTTAACAAGTGCAAGATCATTGTACAAAAAAGAAAAAAGGAGAATACAATGAAAAAGAAAACATTAGCGAGCTTCCTTGTTCTTGCGATATCATTGACTGCCGCCGCAGCATGTTCCAAGGAAGAACCCGAAGAGACCTATGTCACCAAGCAGGAGACATCGGCCACCACGACAGAGGCAACAACGACTACTACGGTTCCCACTGAGGATACCGATATCTACGGTGATCTTTACGATCCCAACAACCCCATGGCAGTCAATCCCGTTACCGGCGTACAGGATATGGATCCCGAGAACATCGGTATGAGAAGCGTTGCAGTTGTAGTAAATAATTGCTATGCAGCTATCCCCCAGAGGGGTATCTCCCAGGCTGACGTTATCTACGAGTACGAGACCGAGGGCGGCCAGACAAGACTTCTTTGCCTTTTCGCTGACGTGAACACCATCCCCGAGATCGGTTCCCTCAGAAGTGCCCGTATCCTTTCCACAGACCTTGCGGCAGGCAACAACTCCATCTTCGTACACTACGGCAGGAATGCCAGAGTTCCCGACCACATCGACGAGTGGGGCATCGATCACATCGACGGTAACAACTGCAGCGCAGGTTCCTACAGTTCCAATAACTACGAAGACGGATATGTACCCCTGGGAACGGGACTCTTCTTCTGGAGAGATGCAACCTGGCTTTCCCAGCGTGCCCTTGAGCATACTGCCGTTTCCGACGGAGCTCACATCTCCGAAGCCATCGACTACTTCGGTATAGAGCGTGAGGGCGACACTCCCCTCCTCTTCCACTACGTTCCCGATAACTCCGTGGATATCGCAGGCGGTCAGGATTGCGCAGAGATCAATGTTTACTTCTCCGCCACGAACGACGATGCTCTTTTCACATACGATCCCACCACGGGTCTTTACACCAAGTGCCAGTACGGTGCTCCCCAGATCGACATGACGAATGACGAGCAGGTAGCCGTTACGAATATCATCGTATGCTACGCGGATATCGAGCTTTGGGGCGGTGACAACTACACGGTCGATGCAGAGCTTGAAGACGGCGGCGAAGGCTGGTATGTATCCGGCGGTAAGGTCGTTCCCATCACATGGGACAAGGACTCCCCCAACGATCTCATCGTTCTTTATAACGAGAATGGTCAGGAAGTGGAAGTAAACCGCGGTACAACTTATATCTGCATAGTCGATGACGATTATCAGGATATGACCACCATCACGGCAACCCTTGATGAGCAGCCTCAGGTCTGATAACAACAGATAATAAGAATACCGTCTGTCCTCTGACAGGCGGTATTTTTTTACCATAGATCTTCCCTACTTCTATGAAATCAGAAGGCCCGTCGCTTCCCGTATCCGTCATATTTTTTCTCTCCTTCGCTTATACCTTAAACAAAAGAAAACCCGTAAGTATTCACTTACGGGTCTTGTTGGTGCACCATCAGGGACTCGAACCCGGGGCCCACTGATTAAGAGTCAGTTGCTCTACCATCTGAGCTAATGGTGCGTAACAGCTTGATTATTATAACATTGCCAAAAGAGTTGTCAACTGTTTTTTGAAAATAATTCTAAAAGGCTCTTCTTTATCATATAACCCATCTGCT
>DNAE01000191.1 GCA_003543635.1 Clostridiales bacterium
CCGCCCTGACATCGTAGAAATCCGAGTAGACGGGATAGAAGCTGTAGGATATGGAGGGGATGAGGACCGACTTACCGGTGTTGGCCTTCTTCTCGAAGAATGTCTGCCAGCACAAAGCCAGTACCTCGTCGGAACCGTTGCCCACGAAGACGTTCTCCGGCTTGACGTTATCCGCCTTCGCCACGGCTTCGCAGACGATCTTCGAATCCGTATTGGGATAGAGCCTCAGGGTGCTCAGGTCGAACTCCGAAAGCGCCTTCCCGCACAAGGGAGAGGGCGGATAGGGGTTCTCATTGGTGTTGAGCTTAATGACCCTCTGACCGTCCTTGGGCTGTTCCCCGGCCTTGTAGGGCTCTATGGAATTTATCTTTTCGTTCCAGAATGAACTCATTTCTCAAACCTCGTTCTAAGGGATGCGGCGTGGCATGTGAGGCCTTCGCTGTCCGCAAACATGGCCACATCCTTATATACTTCGCGGAGTGACTCCTCGTTGTAGTTTATTATGCTCATCTTCTTGTAGAAGTCTCCGGTGTTGAGGGGCGAGAAGAATCTTGCCGTTCCGGAGGTGGGAAGGGTGTGGTTGGGACCCGCAAAGTAGTCACCCAAAGGTTCGGGAGACCAGCTTCCCAGGAACACCGCGCCCGCGTTGTTGATGTGCTTCAATACTTCCTCGGGATCCTTGGTGCAGATCTCCAGGTGCTCCGGTGCTATCTCCTCGGAGAAGGCGATGGCGGTCTCCATGTCGTCGCAGACGATGATGGAGCAGTAGTTCTGAAGGGACTGTTCCAGGATATCACGCCTCTTTGCTTCCTCAGACCTTCTGTCCACGGAGTCGGCCACCTTGGCGGCAAGCTCCGGGGAGGTGGTGAGGACTATCGCCGAAGCGATCTTATCGTGCTCTGCCTGGGAGAGCATATCCGCGGCGACGAACTCGGGATCCGCCGTCTCGTCGGCGATTATAAGGATCTCAGAGGGACCTGCGAACATGTCGATGTCCACCTGGCCGAATACGAGCCTCTTGGCGGTATTAACGTAGATGTTGCCGGGACCGCAGATCTTATCCACCCTGGGGATGGTCTCCGTGCCGTATGCCATGGCGGCAATGGCCTGGGCGCCTCCCACCTTGTAGATCTCCGTGGCGCCCGCAATGGATGCCGCGGCAAGGATAACGGGTGCGATGGTACCGTCAGCCCTCGGGGGAGTACAGAATACGATCCTGGGTACCCCGGCGACGGAAGCGGGGATAACGTCCATAAGGACCGTGGAAGGAAGGGGTGCCGTTCCTCCGGGAACGTAGATGCCCGCCACCGATATGGGTCTTACACGGACTCCGATCTTCGAGCCCTTTCCCGTATCGGCCATAAAGCCCTCTTCCCTCTGGAACTCGTGGAATCTCCTGATGTTGGCGGCGGCCTTCTTGATCACCTCCAGAAGCTCGGGAGAAACGGAGGAAACAGCAATATCGATCTCCTCCTTGGTGACTCTCATCCGGTCCGCCGTAAGATCGGCGCGGTCGAACTTCTTCGTGTACTTCAGCACGGCCTCGTCGCCGTTTGCCCTGATGTCCTCGATGACGCCGTTCACCGTCTCGATGATGGGGGCAAGATCCATCTTGCTCCGGGCGCCCAGAAGGTCGCACATCCGTCTTAAGTTCTCTTTATTTCCGTTAACGGTCTTACATCTCATATATCAATCCTCTTTTTTGCTGTTCATGATCTCGACCTGCTCCTTGAGCTTCTCGATCATGGGGGTAAGTTCATCGGACTTCATCTTCATGGACACTCTGTTTACCACGACCCTGGCGGAGATATCCGCAACGGTCTCGATGACGTCCAATCCGTTCTCGTAAAGGGTGCGGCCGGACTCCACGATGTCCACGATGACCTCGGCCAGACCGATCAGAGGGGCGAGCTCCACGGAACCGTTAAGCTTTATGATCTCAACGCTCTCCTTCTTGACGCCCTCGAAGTATGCTCTGGTGATGTTGGGATACTTGGTTCCCACCCTCTTATTGGGGATCTTATCCAGCTTGCCGTCCTTGAGTTCCTTGGGTCCTGCCACGCACATGCGGCACTTTCCGAACCCGAGGTCGATCACCTCGTAAAGCTGTCTGCCCTCCTCAAGAAGGGTATCCTTCCCCACGACTCCCAGATCCGCCGCTCCGTATTCCACGTAGGTGGGAACGTCAGCGGGCTTGGCCATGATGAACCTCAGTCCTGTCTTCTCATCCTCCAGGATGAGCTTCCTCGATTTCTCCTTGGCAGCCGAACAGTCGTATCCGGCATTCTCCAAAAGTTCTATAGCCTGCTCGGCAAGCCTTCCTTTAGATAAAGCGATCGTAAGCATCTTTACTCTTCACCTCCGTCGAACCAGAATACCGTGTTTATATCGTTGTCGTCTGCGAAGCGGTTGAGCTCCTCTTCGCTTCCGGATGAAGTATCCAGGATGACTGCGGTACCTCCGAGCCTCATCTGCTCAGCCAATGTAATGGCCGATACCCTGGCATCCTTATTTCCCTTCTTATATCCCACGACCGCCTCGGCAACGGGTTCGCTGATCTCCATTCCCTGTCTTATGAGGGCCGTTATGGCAAGGCTCAGGCCCAGGGAGAATCCCACGCACTCCATGTCGCGTCCGAAGGCGCCCACGGTCCTGTCGTATCTTCCGCCTCCGAGGATGGGGAATCCCACCTCGTATGTATACCCCCTGAACACGACTCCCGTATAGTAGTCCTCGCTTCCGAGAAGTCCGGGATCGATGGAAACATACTTATCGTATCCGTAGTCCTCCAGGGCGAACATTATCTCCTCGAGATTCCTGATGGCTTCCTTGGCCAAGGGGTCCGTGAAGAAATCCCTGATCTCCTCCACCGTATCCGTATCCGCGGAGGGCTGTGCAAACATGAGGAACATATCCCTGTCCCTGTCGGAAAGGCCCTTCTCCTTCGCTACCCTTTCCACGGTAACGGGATCCTTGGAAACGATGGCATTCCTGATGGTATCGGCGGCTTCCTCATCCAGACCCGCCTGCTTAACGGCCCCTTCGAAAAGGCCCGTCTGACCGATGCTCACCTGAAGGTCGTTGACGCCGATCTCCAGGGCCGACCTGATGGCCATGGCAATGATCTCCGCATCGGAATCGGAACCGGTGATGCCCATGAGCTCCGCACCCGCCTGGGTGAACTCGCTCTGCTTACCGCCTCCGGCCTGACCGAAACGGTACATATTCTCAATGTAGGAGAGCCTCAGGGGGAGCCTGTCCTTTGCAAGGGTGGCCGCATATCTGGCTGCGGGCACGGTACCGTCATATCTGGCGCAAAGAAGCCTTCCCTTGGAATCCGTAAGCTTATAAAGATCCTCCTCCTTGACGAAGTCGGTCTTCGTATAAATGTCCGCATACTCGAATCCGGGAGTCTCTATCTCCTCGTATCCATGGAGGGAGAACAACCTTCTTAATCTGCTCTCAGCGTCTTTTTTGAATGCGCAAACGCCCGGCAGTGTATCGTTGAAACCGTCCGGTGTATAGAACTTGCTGCTCATCTTTCTTCCTCCGTTAAATGTATTTTTGTTTTTACTTTAGTCAACTAAAGTGTTTGTGCTCTCCGATTATATAGAGCATAGGGGCAAATGTCAAATCCGGTTCCGAAGAAGTCCGTCTTATTTATGGTATTTCTCGTTATTGATGATCTTAAAACCCCTGTAGATCTGCTCCAGGAGGATGAGTCTCGTCATCTGATGGGTGAGGGTGACCTTGCCGAGGCAGATCCTCCTGTCGGCCCTTTTGACAACCTCGGGGGACAGTCCGTTACTTCCTCCGATGACCACGTTTATGACGGAACCCCCCTTGACGAAGTCCTCCTTCATGTAGGAGGCGATCTCCTCGGATGTGGGTTCCTTACCGTGGAGATCCATGACCCAGACAAAGTCTTCTTTGGATATCCTTCCCAGGATCAGTTCCCCTTCCCTTTGAAGGGCCTTGTCCACGGGGATCGAATCGGGACTGTCGGCGACCTCGATCATCTCGGTCCTGCAGTACCTGGACAGCCTCTTGGTATACTCTGCTATGCCGTCGGAGAGCCATTTCTCCTTGATCTTTCCCGGGGCGATGATCCGAACCTTCATAAGATCACTATCCCCTTCGTGGGATCGTAGCGGTTGGCTATCTCGATCTCATAGTCCACCCCGGCTTCATATCCATGCTCCTTGAGGAATCCGGTGACGGTGTCATATGCCTTTTCCCTGGTATTGTTATTCTCGCTCAAGTGTCCCAGTATGAACTTCCTCGTTCCGCTGTCTATGAGGTCCCTGACCATAAGGGCGCAGTCGTCGTTGCTCAGGTGTCCGTTCTTTCCTCCCACCCTGGCCTTGAGATCCTCGGGATATGGTCCGTACACCAGCATCTTCTGATCGTAGTTTGATTCTATGAGGATACCGTCCACGCACATGGCCATGTTCCTGATCTCGTCGGTGACGTGACCCAGGTCCGTCATGATCATGCAGGAATCCTTGCCGTTCACGATCTTGTAGCACACGGAACCCCTGGCGTCATGGGGAGTCGCACAGCTGATGACCCGTACGTTGTCGTCGATCCTTATCTCCTCCCCGGGCTCTATGATGATATCGGGGGCCAGGGGATGGGGCTTCTTGCATTTTCGAGCGAAGGCCTTATGGGTCCCTTCGGTGGCATATACGGGGGAAGGGTACTTTCTGATAAATACATCAAGTGCGTCGATGTGATCGGAATGGGAATGGGTCACGAATACGGCCCTGATCTCCTCCGGGGACGTGCCCACCGCATTAAGGGCGGTCACTATCTGCTTGCAGTTCCTGCCCGCATCAAAAAGGAGGCTGTAACCTCCTGCTCTGACCAGGGTGGAATTACCGCTGCTCCCTGAAAATAATGGAATGAGTTCTATGGAATTCATCAGGCTTCGGAATCAGGTTCAAAATCAGGGGCGTCGTCCACTCTCTCGATATCGGCGCCCAGGGACTGAAGCTTCTGAACGATATTCTCGTATCCGCGGTCGATCTTCTCCGCCTGGTTGATATAGCTGGTCCCCTCGGCGGCAAGGGCCGCGCACACAAGGGCCGCACCCGCACGGAGATCCGTGGCGGTCACCGTGGCGGACTTGAACTGATCGATGCCGCTCACCAGGGCAACACGCTCGAAGCAGTTGATGCTCGCGCCCATCCTGGAAAGCTCGGGAATATACTGGAACCTGTTCTGCCAGACGTTCTCGTGCATCTTGCTCATGCCCTTTGCAAGACAGAGGAGCACCACCGCCTGGGGCTGGAGGTCCGTGGGGAATCCCGGATAGGGAGACGTCTTGATGTTCGTGCCCCAGATCTCGGAACCCTCTTCCTTATATACTCTTATACTGTCGTTATCTTCGTTCTCCTCAACCACATAGCCCATCTCACGCATCTTGGAGGAGAGGGGTTCCATATGGGTGGGGATAAGGTTCTTTATGGTGACGTCTCCGCCCGTTACCGCCGCTGCGATCATGTAGGTACCCGCTTCGATCTGGTCGGGAATGATGGAATAGGAGAAGTTACCGGGAAGTACGGGAACGCCCTGGATCCTTATCATGTCGGTACCTGCGCCCTTGATCCTTGCGCCCATGGCGTTAAGGAAGTTTGCAACGTCGACTATGTGCGGTTCCTTCGCCGCATTGATTATGGTGGTGGTACCCTGGGCCTTAGCCGCCGCCAGCATTACATTGATCGTGGCACCGACGCTGACTATATCCAGGAAGATACGGGCACCCTTAAGGGGATCCGCATTCAATGTGATGATACCGCCGTTGATATCCTCGGGTCTCGCACCCTTGGCACCCATCTGGGCAAATGCCTTGAGATGGAGATCTATGGGTCTCTGACCGAAGTTACAGCCGCCGGGCATACGAAGGGACGCCTTTCCGCTCCTTGCCAGGAGCGCTCCCAGAAGATAGTAGGACGCCCTGATCCTGGACACGGCGGGACCCGTGGCCTTATAGGTGTTAATGGATCTGGGGTCGATATTGAGAGTAAGGGAACCCTCCTCGGATACCGTGGTCTCGATCTTCGCACCCAGAGTTTGGCAGAGTTCGATCATTACGTGAACGTCGGAGATATCGGGCACGTTCTCGAGAACGCACTCTCCGTCTATCATCATTGCAGCTGCGAGAACGCCCAGTACGGCATTCTTGCTTCCGCTTATACTTACGCTGCCCTTGAGCGGCTTTCCGCCCATGATCTTATATGAATATGGCGCCACTTTTTGTTTCCTTTAATTATCATTCTTGGGTCTTGCCTGAAGGGGAACGGACTCTTCAAGTACCTTGCGTACCGCCGATTGTATCTCCGGCTCGTCTTTCTTATCCGTCTTCTTCTCCTTCTTCTTAGGCTTTTTACCGCCTAAGCTCACCCCATTGTTATTATACCTTTTCTTTTCTGTTTTTGGGTGTATGGTAACGCTTTCTTTCGATTTTTCTTCACTTCTCACAGAATTTGGCTCTGTTTTCGGTATTACTCTTGGCAATATGGGCTGAGTGAGGATCTTTCTGGCCTCCTCCTTCTCCTGTTCGCTCTTATCGCCCTCCTGCTCCAGCTCGTTCATCAGATCCCGGGAGATCTCCGGAGTCTGCCTTACCTGGGGCACCGTCTCCGCGACCTGATCCTCGTCCTCTAAGTCGTCGAACTCCTCTTCATAGTCGAGGTCGGGCTCGATATAGGTGAGCTCGTCCACCAGGTCCATATATCTTTCCTTGCCCATCTTCACCAGGAGCTCCGTCATGCTCTTGTCGTGGAGGTCCTTGTCCTTATACGGAGTGGTCTCATACTTTTCGACGGCCTCGGCGGCATCGTCGTAGCCCAGGGACCTGACGGCCTCCGCAGCCTGGAGCGCCATGAACTCCGCAGCCGACCTGTAGTAGGGGTTATCGCTGATAACACCCGTAGCCGCATCGTCGTAGATGCTCTCGAAGACTCCCGCCGCCTGGGGGAGCACAAGGGTAAACGCGGAACCCTGGCCCATGTTTGAGGAAACGCTTATGGTTCCGTCGTGCATGTCCGCCACGTCCTTGGCAATGGAAAGACCGATACCCGATCCTCCCACGTCCCTGGAACCGGAGTTATCCACCCTGAAGAACCTCTCGAAAAGATGGTCGATGTCCTTAGCGGGGATACCCCTTCCGTTATCCTTGACCTCGATGCCGATACGGTCGCCGATCTCCACCACGCTTATCTCTATGGTGTTGGGTTCCGTCTTCCCGTCGTAGTCGATATACTTGACACCGTTGGTCAGCAGGTTGATTATGACCCTCATGATGAGGTTGAGATTACCGTAGACCAGAGGGAAATACATCTTCTCGGGGACCTTGATCTCCACCTTATCCCTTCCGGGATAATCGCTGAGATTATTCACTGCGCGGTTTATGGCCTCCCCCACGTCGGTTATGGTCATGGGAACGCTCTGGGAACACATGGAAAGGATAAGGAAATCTTGAACGATGTCCTGCATCCTGACGGCATTGGCGATTATCCTGTTGCCCCACTTGATCAGTTCCTCATAGCTGGGCATATTGGTCGGGGTGATGTTACTGACGAAGAACTCGGACGCACGGATGACCGTAAGGGGTGTCTTGAGCTCATGGGAGACATTGGCGGCAAGATCCTTCTGTCGTCTCTCGTCGTCCTTTACCTGGGTGATGTCGTCCACGATAACGATATCGAGCCTCGTATCCTCCACGGATCTGTGAAGTATCTTGATCTCGTATATCTTGCGGTCCGCTATATAGTTTGCCCTGATGACGCTGTCATCGTTATCCACATTGAGCAGATAGTTGGATTTTAAGTGATTGTCCTTCTCGTATCTGTCCAGGAAGGCATGGATATCCCGGGGAACGGTCCCGTCTCCTCCAATGAACTCGGAAAGCTCCAGCAATGTGCTGTTGTTATAGACCAGCCCCTCGGAATCGTAGGCGATGACACCGAGATTAACATTATCGATTATGGAGGATCTGATCTGTCCGTCATAACGGAGCCTTTTGATAAGGTCATTGATATCGCTGTCCACCTTGCGGTTCAACGTATTATTTCCCACCAGGTAACCGATACCCATGGCAGAGAAAAACATTATGCCCGAGAAAGCAAGGCACAGGGCAAGATGTTCCTGAACGAACAACCCTAAGGATTCAAACATGATGATCAGTCAAGATCTTTGGGAAAATAGTAACCGGAGCCGCGCCTTGTAAGTATGTACTTATACTTGGGCTGGTTGGGTTCGATCTTCTTCCTGGTCCTTCTCACGGTAACGTCCACCGTACGGACATCGCCGGAGAAAGCATAATTCCAAACCTTGGAAAGGAGTTCATCCCTGGAGCAAACTCTGCCGGCATTGCTCTCCAGATACTGAACGAGCTTGAATTCATTGGAGGTAAGGTCGCAGCTGACATTATTGATATAGACCTGCTGGGCATCGTAGTCGATGATGAGTTCACCACCGCTGTATACGTGCTTGCTGCTGTCCTGATCGACGCCGTCGCCATCCTTTGCTTTAGATCTCTTGAGGAGGTTCTTGACTCTTTCAACAAGGAGCGTGGGGTCGAAGGGCTTGCTCATGTAATCATCGGCGCCCCTTCTTAAGACTTCGATCTCGTAAACGGGAAGATCTCCCCTTGCGGTGAGGAAAAGAATGGGGGTCGTATAACCCTTCTGCCTGAAATCATTGGTGAAGTCGAGGCCGTTATAATCCTTCATCATCCAGTCGAGGATAATAAGATCCGGGGATTGTTCCATGGCCATTCTGATGCCGGTCCTGCCATCGGTCGTGTTAATGGTCTCGAAACCAAAACTGCTTAAAACATCCGATACTGAAGCAACTATCTCCGGCTCGTCGTCTACGATCAAAATCTTAGCCATCTTTACCTCAACCCCTCATAAGTATTTATTACATTAATATGTTAGCAAAAGAAGATTTTTTAGACAATGAGAAATGTTACAAAAATTACAAATACGAAAAACTCCCCCGACGT
>DNAE01000012.1:0-2183 GCA_003543635.1 Clostridiales bacterium
ATGGTAAGGAAGGTCCTGGAAAGGAACGTGGACATGGTGGTCGGAGACCGCCTTTCCTCCACCTATTTCGAGGAGAATAAGAGACCCTTCCATAACTTCGGCAATTCCCTTGTAAGGGGAAGCATAAATCTCCTGTTCAAGAGCAATATCAAGGACATCATGACGGGCTACAGGGCCTTCAGCTACCAGTTCGTCAAGACTTTCCCCGTTTTGTCCCGGGGATTCGAGATAGAGACCGAGATGAGCATCCACGCCATCGACAAGAACATGTTCGTGGAGAACGAGGTCATCACCTACAGGGACCGCCCCGAGGGGAGCGAGTCCAAGCTCAACACATATTCCGACGGATTCAAGGTAATGAGGACCATCGGAAGGCTTTTCAGGACCTATAAGCCCATGCCTTACTTCGGTCTCATAGCCGCCATCCTCGCCATCGTTTCCGTCATCTTCTTCATTCCCGTAATGGTGGGATACGTTCAAACGGGATTAGTACCCAAGTACCCCACGCTCATCGTCTGCGGATTCACCATGATGGCAGCCATCCAGTCCTTCTTCACGGGCTTGATGCTCCAGACCATGGTCCAGAAGAACCGTCAGGATTTTGAGATGGAACTTATAAGAGTAAAGGAACGTCATGACAGAAGGATCTAAGACCGTTTCCCTCAAGAAGAACATAATCCTGAACGCTATCCTGACCGTATCGAACGTACTGTTCCCCCTGATAACGTTCCAGTATGTTTCCACGATCCTTGGTACCGACGGTTACGGTATCGTCGATTCCGTAACATCCACCGTCATGTACTTCGCCATGTTCGCCCAGCTCGGTATCCCCGCCTACGGTATCCGTGCCTGCGCCAAGGTCAGGGACAACAAAGAGGAGCTGACGAGGACCGTCCACGAGCTCTTCTTCATCAACTTCATAATAACGACCATCGTCTACGTTGTCTTCTTCCTGTCCGTGGCCTTCATCCCCAAGTTCTCCGACGAGAAGGAACTCTTTATCATCGTGGGCTCCATGATGTTCTTTAACCTTATCGGAGTGGAACACCTCTACAGGGGCCTTGAACAGTACCAATACATAACGAAAAGAGCGATCCTCTTCAAGGTCATCGCCATCGTCGCCATGGTCATCCTCATCAGGAGCAGGGAGGACTACGTTCTTTACGGTGCCATCACGATCATTGCCAACTATGCTTCGTACATCTTGAACTTCGTCCACGCGAGACACTACATCAGCTTCAAGCCCGTGGGCGGCTATAACGTAAAGCGTCACCTGTCGGCGGTGGGGATCTTCTTTGCCATGGCCTGTGCCACCACCATATACCTCAACCTGGATAAGGTCATGCTCTGGTTCATGACAACCGAGACCGATGAGGCCTACTACGGCGCCTCGGTCAAGATCAAGACCGTGCTCGTTACCCTGGTCACATCCCTGGGTAACGTTATCCTTCCCCGGGCATCCTATTACGTGGAGAACAACATGATGGAGGACTTCCGGAAGGTGACCCGCAAGGCCATGAGCTTTGTGTTCACCGTATCCGTGCCCTTCATGATCTATTTCATGATCTTCTCGGAGGAGGGGATCCTTTTCCTCTCCACGGGGGAGTTCCTGCCGGCGGTGGTCCCCATGGTGATCCTGATGCCGACTCTTCTTATCATCGGCATAACGAATATCCTGGGTATCCAGATCCTGGTTCCCCTGGGCAAAGAAAAGGCCGTGCTCTATTCGGAGGTGGCGGGAGCCCTCATAGATCTCATCATCAACCTGATCCTTATCCCGAGATTCCGGGCCACGGGTGCGGCCATAGGTACCCTGGTGGCGGAGATCGTGGTGCTGGGAGTACAGCTTTGGTATATCTCCGGGTCGGGCGGCAAGGTGAGCCTCGGGGAGCTCTTCGGAGGAAGGAATTACGTGAAGATCTTCGCGGCGGCGGCCCTGGGTGCGGGATTGTCCCTTCCGGTGAAGTTCCTTGATCTTCAGGCCAGTATTCCCGGAGACAGGGCCAGGAGCTTTGTCCTCCTTGCCATATCGGCTTCGATCTTCTTTGTGGCATACGCTGCCGTCATGGTCTTAACGAAGGATCCCATGACCATGGAGATCATCGGTTCGGCAAAGGGCATCCTCAGGAGGCACGGCGGTCAAAGCCGGTGATGTAATCTCCCCGTTATTTGTTATAATATAG
>DNAE01000012.1:2347-2745 GCA_003543635.1 Clostridiales bacterium
TACGACAAGCCCATGATCTACTATCCCATCTCGGTCCTCATGAGCGCAGGGATAAGAGAGATCCTGATCATATCCACACCCACGGACCTGGGACGGTTCGAAGAGCTCTTAGGTGACGGATCGCAGTTTGGCATCAAGCTGGAATACGCCGTTCAGGAATCCCCCGACGGGCTTGCTCAGGCCTTCGTCATCGGAGAGAAGTTCATCGGAAACGACACTGTCGCCATGATCTTAGGTGACAATATCTTCGCGGGACACGGTCTGCGCAAGAGGCTCGTAGCCGCAGTGGATAATGCGGAGAACGGCAAGGGCGCCACTATCTTCGGATACTATGTGGACGATCCCGAGAGATTCGGCATCGTGGAGTTCGACGGGAACGGAAGGGCGGTATCCATCGA
>DNAE01000173.1:0-5861 GCA_003543635.1 Clostridiales bacterium
CCTTGGCGATGGTAACACCGTCATTTGTGATAAGGGGTGCACCGTACTTCTTGTCGAGTACGACGTTTCTGCCCTTGGGGCCGAGGGTTACCTTAACTGTGTTTGCTACCTTGTTGACACCTGTCTCCAGGGCCTTCCTGGCGTCCTCTGCATATTTGATATCTTTAGCCATAAAGATCAACCTCCCTTAAATTATTCTACGATGGCAAGGATGTCGTCCTGCCTTACGATGATGAACTCTTCGCCCTCGATCTTAACCGTTGTTCCGGCATAATCGCGGATGATGACCTTCTGTCCCACCGTTACTTCCATCTTGATCTCATTACCGTCTACGATACCGCCGGGTCCCACTGCGATGATCTCAGCGACCTGGGGCTTCTCCTGTGATGCGGAAGCGAGTACAAGTCCGCTCTTCGTGGTCTCTTCTGCCTGAAGCTTCTTGATAACTACCTTATCTCCTAAGGGTTTAATAGTCATACTCATGACCTCCTTATAAATTATTAACGATTAAAAAAGTACTGTTAGCACTCTACCTATCCGAGTGCCAACAGTACTAATATAATTCTCACCTTAACTTCTGTCAATAACGAATATCAAAAAAAGTCAAAGATTATCTGAGCATGTCCTCGATCTCCAGATCCGTGGGACAACTCTCCAGCGCCGGGGATGAAGGAATATCCGTAACCGGGTCGAAGGGTGTCGTTTCTCCGTAGAAGAATTCCTGAACATAAGGGATCATGGCATTCCAGTTAGCCCTTATGCTCCACTCATCTCCGTACATTCCGGAATAGAAGCATCCCTCGATGGGAAGCTGCATGTACTCGATGGAGACATTACTCAAGGAAGGCAGGAAATTGAGAGCGTAATTGTCGATATCTTCCTGGGGAACGTTCGTGGAGATCATTCCAAGGATATCGTCGATGGCTGCAGCCTTACCCGTAAGGGGAAGAGCCATGAACTGGTCAAGAAGGCTTCTCAATACCTCCACCTGTCTCTCGGATCTCTCGTAGTCGCCGTTACCCACGTGACGGATACGGGCATATGCAACTGCCTGTCTGCCGTTAAGCCAGATATATCCGGAGTTATAAACGGCATCCGTATCGGCGGGAAGTCCCGCAAGGTCGTTAAGCTCAGCAAGGTTATGGTTAAGACCGCCCTCTGCGCCAAGCTCTGAGGATGTTACGTCACAATAAACACCGCCCACGGCATCGATGACGCCTGCCATATTGTAGAAGTTAACGTATGCATATCCGTCGATGGAGATACGGAGCTGGTTCTCGACCGTTGCCTTGAGGAGCTCGGGACCGCCGTAGGACATGGCAGCATTTATCTTCATGGGATAGGAATATCCGGGAACGTAAGCATAGGAGTCACGGGCAATGGATATCATCTTGATGGTGCCCGCAGCCTCGTCCACGGAAAGGACCATGTTAACGTCGGAAAGTCCGCCCGTACCCGTGGAGTTATAGGACTTGGATCTGCTGTCGATACCGATGAGCAGGAAATTGTGGATATTATCGTTGCTGATGATCTCATGCTCGGTGTTGACCGTAAGTGATGCGATCTCCACCACGTTACCGCTCTCATCGATGAAGGTGGCATTGGCGGAATCGATGAAGTTTACCTTGCTGTAAAGGTAATTCCTGTACCAGAGGCCGAATAGCACAAATCCGATGAGAAGTCCGAGGACGACGGCAACGATCCTTAAAGCGATCTTTTTCTTCTTGCTGCCCTTCTTCTTCTTTTTCTCAAGGGGA
Organism: Clostridiales bacterium; assembly: GCA_003543635.1. Lineage (GTDB taxonomy): Bacteria > Bacillota > Clostridia > Saccharofermentanales > Saccharofermentanaceae > Saccharofermentans. The sequence goes on from DNAE01000173.1 coordinate 1,758, forward strand.
CTTACATAGTCGTCTTTATAGGATGAGGGCGCGGGCCTTGAAGCAGCCGGCCTCCTCTGAACATCACGCCTGATGTTGTTAACGGGGATCGTCTCCTCCGTTACGGGCACCTGTGAAGGAGCCCTGACCGGCTTTTGCCTTGCGGGATAATTCTCTGTACCCTTGAGCTGGTCCAGATACTCGGGACGCAGTTCACCGGGAGCCCTCCTGGGAGCAGGTGCGGGGTTCCTTCTTACGGGAAGATTGTTAGCATCCATCGGCTGATCCGCTGAGGGGAACTGAAAATCAGAACCATTGTTGTTATCCATATATATCTCCTTATCTCTTATTCGTCTTTATCATCCGGCAATCCCGCGGGATTTGCGGTCTGCCACTTCCAGCAGGATGAACACATATCGTCGATGGTCCTTTCCGCTTTGAAACCCAATTCCTTTTCGGCCTTCTCAGTGGAAGCATAGCAAACGGCTATATCTCCCGCCCTGCGGGGTCCGATCACATAAGGGATCTCATGTCCGCAGGCCTTCTCAAAGGCGCTGATGGCCTCCTTTACGGAAGTGCCCTTACCTGTTCCCAGATTAAAGACGCTTACCGAAGGCTCTTTTGTTGCAATATAGTTCAATGCCTTAACGTGACCCTCGGCGAGGTCCATAACATGGATATAGTCACGGAGGCATGTTCCGTCCGGGGTATCGTAATCGTCACCGAAGACCGTAAGCTTCTCCAGGGTACCTGCGGCGACCTTGGAAATATAAGGGAAAAGATTGTTGGGTATTCCCCTGGGATCTTCTCCGATAAGTCCGCTCTCATGGGCGCCCACGGGATTGAAATAGCGAAGGAGAGCGATCTTCAGACCGGGATAAGCATTGGCACAGTCCTTGAGGATCTGCTCGAGCATCCACTTTGTCCATCCGTAGGGATTGGTACATGTTCCCAAGGGGCTCTCCTCGGTAAAGGGTACGTCTTCGCTCATGCCGTAGACCGTGGCAGAGGAGCTGAAAACAAGATCATGGACATCATTCTCGAGCATGAGTTCGAGGACGGTGAGCATCGAGTTGATGTTATTCCTGTAATAATCGATGGGGATCTTAACGGATTCACCCACGGCCTTAAGACCCGCAAAATGAATAACGCTGTCTATCTTATTCTCAAGGAAGACCTTGCGCATGGCTTCCTTGTCACAGCAGTCGGCCTTATAGAACTTAAAGGCCTTACCCGTTATTGTCTTTAATCTGTTTAATACTTCAGTCTTACTGTTGGACAGATTATCGACGATGATAACGTCGAATCCGTTTTTATCAAGAGCGATGCAAGTGTGGGAACCGATGAAACCCATGCCGCCCGTAACCAGAACTGTAGGCATAAAATGACCTCCGTTTGATCAATCAATTAAATATTCTATCAAAACAGGGATAAAAATAAACCCTTAATATTTCACGCAAGTTTTCACCAAATTGGAAGCGTATGAGGGCTTTTTTAATATAAAATGTATAAGAATGTAAAAACCGAAAGGACAGAACATGGAAAGATTCATCTACATTGCCGATGACGACGATAATATAAGGAACCTCATCAAGTCGTTCCTGGAGCGTGAAGGCTATATCTGCTACGGTTTCCCCACGGGAGACGAATTGCTCAAGAAATTCATTACGGAGCCCTGTGATCTCATCATATTGGATGTCATGATGCCGGGGCACGACGGATTCTTCATCTTAAGCGAACTGCGTAAGATCAGCAATGTACCCATAATAATGCTCACGGCAAGGGATTCCGATGCCGACTATATCGAGGGATTGAATCTGGGTTCTGACGATTATTTCACAAAGCCCTTCAGCCCCATCAAACTCGTTACCAAGGTTAAATCCGTATTCAGAAGGCAGGAGAGCCTCAGCGGCGATAACAAAGAACAGGACGGAAACGAACTTACCTTCTCGGATATAAAGGTCAATAAGAAAACGAAGACCGCCTCCATAAAGGGCAACGATCTTCCCCTGACACCCAATGAGTTTGCCCTTCTCTCCTACTTAATAGTAAATAAAGACAGAGCCGTTCCCAGGGTCGAACTGCTCGATAAGATCTGGGGATACGAGACTGAGATCGAGACCAGGGTCGCCGACGACACGGTCAAGAGACTTCGTAAGAAGCTGGGCGACTCGGACGCCAAGATCACAACTGTCTGGGGTTACGGCTTCAGACTGGTGGATAAGGACGAAGCCGAATCCTGATAATGAACAGAAAGATCAAGTTCCGCATACCCATCGCATTACATATCTACTCATCACTCATACTGGTGACACTGCTTACCGTATTCGTGATAGGTCTGTCGAGCCATATGATCATCCAGACGATCATCTCCAAGGAGTGTGATGACCGTATAAAGAACGCCGTTAACTCATGTCAGAACTTCGCCGAAGCTTTCAGGACATCCATCGACACATCGGAATACGACGACCCGGATGCCGTCAGAAAGAATCTTCTTAATGCCATCGTTTCATCGACGGATCTTTCCAATGACGCCTCCATAGTCCTCTTCACGGGTACTCCCGATTCCCCCGAGGGCATGAAGATACTCTGGCCCAACGCCTCCTATTCCATGTCGGTACTCGGCAGAAGCTTCACGGTCCTTAACACCATAACAGCCGAAGACGGTATCAATACGGACGGTATCACGAAGACCGCCGTGGTGGACAACGACCTTTACTACTACCGCTTTGTCAACGTGGAATACTACGACTCCGAAGAGGAGACCGAGGAGGCCTTAGCCCACGATACCTACCACCTTCTCATATATATCAATTCCAGTTCATATTACAGATTCTCCAGCGAGATGAACGTTGCTCTGGCCAGGTCAATTATGCTTTCCATAATCGCCTCCGCCGTCATCAGCATCCTCGTTGCCTTCCCCATTTACTTCACCACAAGGAAACTCGCAAGGTTTGCCGGACGTGTAGGTAAGGGAGATTTCACTCCCCTTTCGGGACACCTGGTGAGCCGTGAGCTGTCTGACCTGGGGGACGTCATGAACAGGATGGCCGTGAAGCTCGGGGATTCGGACCGGGAACAGAAGACCTTCTTCCAGAATGCTTCCCATGAGCTCCGCACTCCCCTGATGTCCATCCAGGGTTACGCGGAGGGGATCAAGTACGGTGTCTTCGACGCCGAGAAGGAAGAGGAAGCCGTGGACGTTATAATCTCCGAGACCACGAGGCTCTCCTCCCTTGTTGAGAACCTCTTATCCATCTCGAAGATGGATATGTCCAGGAGCGGGAACTACGAAGTAAAGAAGGAGCCCGTAAGTGCCCTTGACCTCTCGGAACTCATCATCGACAAGGTCCGCGGCGGCTTCTTACATGCCGATAAGACACTTCGCAACGATATAACGATTAAGAACACCTATATCATGGGTAACGAGAGCGATCTCATAAGGATGCTGGAGAACGTATTCTCCAACTGCCTCCGTTATGCAAATAAGGAGGTCGTCTTCACCTGCAGGGTCGAGAACGGAATGGTGGTCTTCGATATCTCCGACGACGGTCCCGGAATAAGCGACGACGTTATGAACAAGCTCTTCTCACGATTTGCCACGGGTAACGAGGGAAAGCACGGTATCGGACTGGCACTTGTAAAATCCATAGCCGAGGAGCACGGAGGCACCGTAGAAGCCTTTAATAACCCTGACGGCGGTGCAAGGTTCATCATTAAGATCCCGCAGCTTCAGAATAAGGAACAGCTCAGCAAGATAAATAAAGACAAATAAAAAAGACGGACCGCAGATGTCCGTCTTCTTTATTCGGGTGATATCAACTCATATCAAATAATACGTTCATAACTAAGGTAATGTTAATTCATTTTATTTGGCGACATCAGTCGCTCTTGTTTCACGTATGATACTGACCTTGATCTGTCCGGGATAATCGAGTTCGTTCTCGATCTTCTTACAGATCTGTCTTGCCTTAAGTATCATATCGTCGTCGCCCACCTTCTCGGGGGAAACGATTACGCGGATCTCACGACCCGCCTGAATGGCATAACTCTTCTCAACTCCGTCGAAGCTGGTTGCGATCTCCTCGAGCTTCTGGATCCTCTTGATGTATGTCTCAAGATTCT
>DNAE01000173.1:5904-6108 GCA_003543635.1 Clostridiales bacterium
TCTCTCTTCTTGCTCCGGGTCTTGCAGCGGATATGGCGTCTGCGGCTGCAACAAGTACTGCAACGGGCGTCTGTGCTTCCACATCGCCGTGATGTGCTTCTATCGCATTGATCACCTCGGGGGACTCATGATACTTTCTGGCTATGTCTGCGCCAAGTTCGATGTGTGTTCCCTCCTGCTCGAAGTCTACGGCCTTACCGATAT
>DNAE01000019.1 GCA_003543635.1 Clostridiales bacterium
CCAGGGCGGAGGTGGGCTCATCGAAAAAGATGATCTCGGGATTAGTAGCAAGAGCCCTGGCAATGGAGACTCTCTGCTGCTGTCCTCCTGAGAGGTTACAGGGATAGGCATCGGCCTTGTCGGACATTCCCATCTTCACCAGGAGATCGTCGCATATCCTGTCGGCTTCCTCCCTGGACTTTTTCTGCACGTGGATCAGTGCCTCGGTGATGTTCCTCCTTACGGAGAAGTGGGGGAAGAGATTAAAGTTCTGGAATACGAGTCCGAACCTGCTCCTGGCCTTCTTCAATGTGGCCTTGTCCGAATCGTGGGTTATGGTAACGTCACCGATCTTTATGCTTCCCGAATCGATGGGCGTCAGGGTGGTGGCGCATCTGAGAAGCGTCGACTTACCTCCCCCCGAGGGACCGATGATGGCAACGACTTCTCCCTTGTCGACGTTCAGGGATATCCCCTTGAGGACAGTCAGATCGTCGAATGATTTATGCAGGTCTTTTATCTCTAATACGCTCATAGAAATGCTCCGTTAAGAATAGTATGACATTGACTTCTCGGCCTTGTTCATTATGAATTCGATCAAGGCGTTCATCAGGTAGTAGAAGGCGCCGGCAACGATAAAGGGGATGACCGATACCTGCTTGGAGGCAAGTTCCGATGCCTTGGTGAACATCTCGGTCACCGCCAATACCTGGGCGAGGGAGGTGTCCTTTACGAGGGTGATGACTTCGTTGGTCACGGAGGGGAGGACCCTCTTGATGACCTGGGGAAGTATTATCCTGAAATAAGTCTGGGACTTGGAAAAGCCGAGTACCTGCGCCGCATGATACTGTCCCTCAGGCATGGACTGGATGCCTCCGCGGAAGATCTCGGCGAAGTAGGCGGCATAGTTTACCGAGAAACCGATGACCGTGGCGATGAATCTGTAGTTGAAGGGTCCGATGCCGATGTCGCCGGTCTTTACGTTGAATATGTAGTAGGGACCGAAGTAAACAAGGAGCAACTGGAGCATCAGGGGGGTACCCCTCATGATGGAGATATATGCCCTTACGACGGCACTTACGATCTTATTCTTGGACATCCTTCCCCGGGCAACGAGAAGTCCCAAGGGGATGGAAAAGATCAATGTAAAGAAGAAGATGCCGAAGGTGAATCGGAATCCTCCCCAGAGCTGGGATATGGTGGATAATAAGGTTTCCATAGATGATCTCCGCGGATTAAATAAAAGTGACACGGCTCATGTGAACCGTGTCACTTAATAAGTATAACACTTTAGTCTGTTAAAATAAATTACTTTCCGATGAGTGTTATGTCCTCTCCGAACCACTTGTCGGAGATCTGTGCAAGGGTGCCGTCAGCGGCCATCTCCTCGAGGGTTGCCTGAACCTCGTCGCGGAGTTCCTCGTTACCGAGAAGGAAACCTACGCCGTATTCCTCGGAGGCAACTGCCTCGTCAAGAATGGTGAAGTCCTTGCCGGATGTCTGGATCTCGTAACGGGCAACGATCTCATCCATTACGATGGCGTCAACGGAACCGGACTCCAGCTCCATCATGGCATTGAGATATGTATCCACCTGGATGAGCTCACCGAAGGAAGCGGTAAGTGCCTCGTTCTCTTCGAGGGCGGCAAGTCCGGAGGAATCCTTCTGAACCACTACGGTAAGACCTGCGAGGTCTTCGAGGGAAGCGATGCCGGAATCGTTTCTTACAACGACCACCTGATCGTTTTCCATATAAGCGTCAGTCCATGTGTACTGATCCTCACGTCCGCTGATGGTGAAGCCGTTCCAGATGCAGTCGATGTTTCCGGAGGCGAGCTCCTGGTCCTTGGAATCCCATGCGATGGGCTGGGCAACGAACTCCTTACCCATTCTGTTGGCGCACTCTTCCGCAAGCTCAAGATCGAATCCCGTGTAGGAACCGTCGTCTGCGAGGAAGCCCATGGGAGGGAACTCGGAATCGAAACCGACAACGAACTTTCCCGATGTCTCTTCTGATCCCTTGTCGGAGGAACATGCACAAAGGGGAAGTGCAAGTGTCAACGCGCAAAGAACCACAGAAATGATCTTTTTCATAACAAATACTCTCCTTGCTTTTTGATATAGCCCACACATTATACTGCATAGTTCTTCTTTTTGCACAGGACGCGGTCTTAATCTATAATGGTCTGAGAAAATAAGCGGAGGAACGCATACATGTACGATATAAGAAAGATAACCGACAGCATCACCTGGGTGGGAGGCTGCGACAGAAGGATAAGGATCTTCGAGGCCACATATCCCATAGAGGACGGAATGAACTACAATTCCTACCTGATCTCCGACGAGAAGACCGTCCTCGTCGATACGGCCGACAAGGCAGTGGCGGGTATCTTTTTTGAGAATATAGCGGCGGCTCTGGAGGGAAAGCCCCTGGATTACGTCATCGTACAGCACATGGAACCCGATCACTCGGCTACCCTGGCGGAGCTGGTGCTCCGCTACCCCGACGTCAAAGTCGTGTGCAATCAGAAGACCATCGCCATGATCTCCCAGTTTTTCGAGTTCGATATCGCTTCCAGGGCGGTGATCGTGGCCGAGGGTGACGAGCTCGATATCGGATCCCGTAAGCTCACCTTTGTCATGGCTCCCATGGTGCACTGGCCCGAGGTCATGTTCACATACGATCCCGGGGATAAGGTGCTCTTCTCCGCGGATGCCTTCGGCTCCTTCGGTGCCATCGACGGTTCCATCTTCGCGGATACGCAGGATTTTGAAAGCGAATTCTTAAGCGAGGCAAGACGCTACTACACGAATATCGTGGGCAAGTACGGTGCCCAGGTCCAGATGGTCCTGAAGAAGGCCGCAGATCTTGACATCGCCTATATCTGCCCCCTCCACGGACTCGTTTGGAGGAAGGACCTCGATAAGGTCTTGGCAATATACGATAAGTGGAGCAGATACGAAGCCGAGGAGAAGGGCGTTGCCATCTTCTACGGATCCGTCTACGGAAACAGTGCCAATGCCGCCCAGATAATGGCGGGAAAGCTTGCGGATAAGGGTGTTGCCGTGAAGGTCTACGACATGAACGTCAAGCACTTCTCCCACGCCGTTGCCGCCGCCTTCAGATTCGACCGCATCCTCCTTGTTACCCCCACGGTAAATGCCGAGATCCTGTCCTCCATGGATGTGGTGGTGCGCGCCCTCGTATCCCACAATATCAAGAACAGGAAGATCGCCGTTATAGACAACGGCACTTGGGCTCCCGTAGCAGGCAGGAGCATAAGGGAGATCCTGGGAGGCCTCAAGGATACGACCGTTCTGGAGAAGACATTGTCCTTCAAGTCCTCCGTTAAGACCTCCGACCTGGAAGCCATGGATGAGATCGTGCAGGCCCTTATTTGATATATTTTATTTGACAAGGACCCCTTGTCGTGATTTAATCAACTATACAGGCGTTGATGGGAAAAAAGATACATCCGTGCGCATACAGAGAGTCGGCGGTCGCTGCGAGCCGATTGTAGCAGATGTAATGATAAGTCATCCCGGAGCTATAGGATCGAAAGCCTTAGGGTGAGTAAAGAATGTCGGGTTCTCCCGTTACAGAGAAGCGTGTTTATCTGACATGCGTGAGAGGGCTTTACAGAAGCCAAGAAGAGTGGTACCGCGGAAATTATTTTCGTCTCTTTCACATAGGATAAGTATTCCGGTGTGAGGAGACTTTTTTATTGCTCTTGATGCCGGATGAGAAACGGAGGTAAAGACCATGAAACTGAGCGGAGCAGAAATCGTTGTTGAGACCTTGATCGAGCAGAACATCAAGACGATCTTCGGTTATCCGGGAGCGACGGTCATCGACATCTACGATCAGCTCTTGAAGAAGAGCGACAAGATCGAACACGTCCTTACGGCTCATGAGCAGGGCGCGGCACATGCGGCCGACGGCTATGCGAGAGCAACGGGTGAGATCGGTGTCGTCCTGGCTACTTCAGGCCCCGGTGCCACCAATCTTGTTACGGGCATCGCCACTGCACATCTTGATTCCGTCCCCCTTCTGGCCATCACGGGCAACGTTGCCACCAATATGATCGGAACGGATGCCTTCCAGGAGATCGACATCACCGGTGTGACACTCCCCATAACCAAGCACAATTTCCTCGTTCATAATGTTGAGGATCTTGCAGATACCATAAGAGAGGCCATAAGGATCGCTAAGTCCGGCCGTCCCGGCCCCGTCCTCGTGGATATCCCCAAGGACATCCAGAATCAGTTCTGCGAATTCACCCATGAATCAGAGGTGGTAAGAAAGGGCGGATGTGAAGCTTCCGACAGTGACATCGAGGAAGCAGCAAGGATGATAGCGGAAGCAGGAAGGCCGATCATCTACTTCGGAGGCGGAGCCGTAAGGGCAGGAGCAGGAGATCTCATAACGGAGCTTGCGGATAAGATCGACGCGGTCATCAGTTGCTCCATGATGGGACTCTCGGAGCTTCCCACGGATCACGGCCGTTTCCTTGGAATGCAGGGAATGCACGGTCATTACGCATCCTCCAAGGCCATGGCAAAATCCGACCTTATAATCGGTGTAGGCGTCAGGTTCTCCGACCGTGCCACGGGTAACATCGACCGTTTCTCCGCAGGTGCCAGGAAGATCCAGATCGACGTGGATCAGGCGGAGCTGGGAAAGAATATAGAGATCGACCTGGGAGCCGCCTGTGATATCTGTGATTTCTTAAGAAAGCTCATAGACAGGGTGGAGCCTCGGAAGAACCCCAACTGGATGGCGAAGATCGAGAAGCTGAAACTTCAGGAAGCGGAGCAGGAACTGCCCGATTTCCTTCCCGAGAAGGCCATCAAGGCGGTAAGCAACATGATCACCCCGGATACCGAGATCGTTACCGACGTCGGTCAGCATCAGATGTGGGTTGCCCAGTACTTCGAGTTCAAGAAGAGAAGGAGCTGGATCTCTTCCGGCGGTCTCGGAACCATGGGCTTCGGAATGGGAGCAGCCATCGGTGCCTGCTACGGAAGCGGTAAGAGGGCAGTCCTTTTCACGGGAGACGGTTCCTTCGGCATGAACCTCACGGAACTTGCCACCGCCGTAACCTATAACGTTCCCCTGACGATAATCGTATTCGATAACGGAGTTCTCGGAATGGTTCGCCAGTTCCAGACACTTTTCTACGATAAGAACTATTCCAATACCACATTGAACAGAAAGACGGACTTTGTTAAGCTGGCAGAGGCCTTCGGCGCCACCGGCTTCAAGGCGGAGAACCTCGATCAGTTCAAGGAGGCCTTTGAGAAGGCGTATAATATCGAGGGACCTGCCCTCATCGACCTTACGATCGATAAGGATGCGGTGGTCCTTCCCATGATGAGACCCGGTGGAACATTCGATAAACTGATCCTCGGAGAGGAGGACTGATAACATGAGCAAGAGCAACTTTGTAATAGCGGTTTATGTTGAGAACAAGTACGGTGTCCTGACGAGGGTCACGAGCATGTTCACCAGAAGGGGATTCAATATCGATACCCTGACAGTGGGGGAGACGGAGGATCCCGACTATTCCAGGATAACCATCTCCCTGTCCGGAACAAATTCCGACAGGATGCAACTACTAAGCCAGCTTAAAAAGCTGTATAATGTCAAGAAGGTCGAAGTGATCTCCGCGGAGTCCGGCATCAAGCGGGAACTCCTTCTGATCAAGATCAGGACGACCCCCGAGACACGTGCGGAGATAAGGAGCGTAACGGATATCTTCAGAGCGAAGATAATCGATTACTCTTCCGAGGCAATGTGTATAGAGATAACGGGCGACACCAACAAGATCAACGCCTTTATCGATAACATGAAGCCCTTCGGCATAATCGAGATGTGCCGTACGGGTATCGTGGCCCTTGAGCGCGGCCCTGAAAGCATGCTCGAGAAATAAAACAGGATCTAATTATTGGAGGTACATAAAAATGGAAAACAGGATCTTCTATGAGAAGGATTGTGATCTTTCAAAGCTTGACGGAAAGACAGTAGCCATCATCGGTTACGGTTCCCAGGGACATGCCCACGCACTGAACCTTAAGGACTCCGGCGTAAATGTTGTAGTCGGACTCTACGAGGGTTCCAAGAGCAAGGCAAAGGCCGAGTCCCAGGGACTTACGGTACTTTCCGTCGAGGAGGCTACAAAGGCCGGTGATATCGTCATGATCCTCATCCCCGATGAGAAGCAGGCTAAGCTCTACAAGGAGTCCATCGAGCCCAACCTTACCGCAGGTAAGACCCTCGCATTTGCCCACGGCTTCAACATCCACTTCGGCTGCATCAAGCCCGCAAGCGACATCAACGTTATCATGATCGCTCCCAAGGCTCCCGGACACACAGTACGTTCCGAGTATCAGGCCGGCAAGGGAACACCCTGCCTCATCGCCGTTGAGCAGGATGCCACAGGCGATGCATGGGATCTCGGTCTTGCATATGCCGCAGGTATCGGCGGAGCAAGGGCAGGAGTCCTCGAGACAAACTTCAGAACAGAGACTGAGACAGACCTCTTCGGTGAGCAGGC
>DNAE01000076.1:0-2793 GCA_003543635.1 Clostridiales bacterium
TATATATAGAAAGAAAAGAAAACAGCGATGATCTTCTCAAGGATGGAATGGAGAAGATCAGTCCGGAGGTCATTTTATGAAGATACTTGTTTTAAACGGACCTAACCTTAATATGCTGGGGATCAGGGAGCCTGATATCTACGGCAGTAATACATATGCTGATCTTGTGAAGATGATAGAGGAGCACTGTGCATCCATCGGTGTGGATGTGGAATGCAAGCAGAGTAATTCCGAAGGTGCACTGGTGGACTATATCCAGCAGGCTTATTTTGACGGTGTATCCGGCATCGTTATCAATCCCGGCGCCTATACGCATACTTCGGTGGCTATCCTTGATGCGCTTAAGGCGGTCTCTATCCCCACGGTGGAGGTGCATATCTCACAGGTGGACGAGAGGGAGGCCTTCAGGCAGATATCCTACGTTTCCTACTTTGCTTCGGAAACGATCATGGGTAAGGGGTTCGACGGTTATATCGAGGCCATCGATCATCTTGTGGTACAATAGTACTCGGATTATTTTTTAAGGGGTGAGCAAATGGCTCTTTTCGGTAAGAAAAACAACAATAACGACAACGAAGAAAAAACACCGGCAAGCGATCTTGATGCCAAGATCATGGCTGCCATAGAGGAAACGGATCTCGAGGAACAGCAACTGCGGGAGCAGAAGGTCAAGGATGCCCTGGACCGCGCCGAGGAAGTGCAGAAGAGACGCGACGCCGAGGATGAGAAGAGACGCAAGGTGGAGGAGTTCCTCAAGACACTCCCCAACGAGGGAAGACGCTACTTCCTGATGAACGAGGGTGCCTCTGAGAGGGACGGTCTCGTGGAGGTCAAGGGAAACGTCAGGGGCGAAGTTAAGCCCGGGGACATCGTTTACGTCTATAAGCCCGATCTTTCCGCGGTAACATCCAAGGTGGTCAAGGTCATCTCCCTGGATGACGAGGAACTCAAGGAGACCTCCTCCGTGAAGAACGGCAGGGCGGTATTATCCCTGGAGCTTCCCGAGGGCACGGAGGTCCCCAAGTACTCCGTCGTATCCTCGGTTCAGCCCATGGTCAAGTTCGATAAGTCCCGTCCCGTGGAGAATCCCCTTTTCCTGGGACTGTCCCTTGAATACAAGGAATTCCATGCGGATAAGGAGTACATGGACCGACTGATCACGGCGGTGATCAATGCAAGGTTCCTGTCCCCCAGCCGTGAGGACGGAGTTTCCTCCAACGGTAAGAAGACCCTGAAGCTCCTGAGCCTCAAGGATCCCGAAGAGGAGGGCAAGAGGATGATCCCCGTGTTTACGGATCCCGGTGCCCTCATGGTATGGAAGGACGTCATGCAGGGGGAGGATAAGCCCAAGGTCGCTGTCATCTCCTTCGATATCGTCGCCCAGATGGCCAGAAAGGACGGAACGGGCCTTGTGGTCAATCCCTTCGGTCCCGTACCCATCAGATTCCCCCAGTCACTTATCGAGAGGATCCTGGATCTGGACGGATATAAGACCTTCATCGAGAAGAAGAAAGAGCTCCAGACGGGAGCAGCCCCTTCTCCTGACGGAAAGGTTAAGATCTTCCTGGCAGAGCCCCCGGCAACGGAGGAGACGGATAAGATCCGCAAGGAACTCATCAAGTGCTGTTCCGGGATGCCCGAGGTGGCCAAGGCGGGACTCATCGCAAAGCTCCAGTCCTCCAAGAGCTCCTATCTCATCATCGTGGACTGCCCCGAGGGAACGGAGCAGAAGATCTGTGCAGAGATCTTCAAGGCCGTTAAGCCCCATATGAATACCGTAAAGAAGCTGGAGTTCGCAAGCTACAACAGCGCTCCCTTTGCGGTGGATTATTTCTCGAAACACGAGATAGATTACGTCAAGTCGTAAGACGACCGGCGCCGTCAAAAACTGTAACAATTGCGGAAACCCCTATACCATGGGCGTTTCCGCGATTTTTATTGCCGGCAATACAAATGTAACACAATATATAGTGGTTTGTTGTTGACTTGACCACAATATATGGTTAGAATGAACAGGCAATCAAAAAAGATTGCTTTTTACCTTTTTAGCTGTTCACAATCCTTTGTAACATTGTTACAATAGGTGAACGTAATCAAAAACATTATGAGGGCAGGGTGCACAATATGAAGATCATCAAGAGAAACAAGACTGAGGTTGATTTCGACATTACGAAGATAATCAACGCCATCACCAAGGCCAACAATGCGGCCAAGGAGAGCGACCGTATGACGCAGAAGCAGATCATGCGTATTGCCCAGTCTGTAAAGCTTCAGTGCGAGGAGATGACGAGAGCTTTATCCGTCGAGGAGATCCAGGATCTCGTCGAGAAGCAGATCATGGCCCACGGTGCGTTCGAAGTTGCAAAGCTCTATATCACCTACCGTTACACCAGAAGCCTTATCCGTCAGTCCAATACGACGGACGCCAGCATCCTTACCCTTATCGAGTGCAATAACGAGGAGCTCAAGCAGGAGAACTCCAACAAGAACCCCACGGTCAACAGCGTTCAGCGTGACTACATGGCAGGTGAGGTCAGCAAGGACATCACCCAGAGGATCCTCCTTCCCCAGGAGATCGTTGAGGCCCATCAGCAGGGTATCATCCACTTCCACGATTCCGACTATTTTGCACAGCATATGCATAACTGCGATCTCGTAAACCTCGAGGACATGCTCCAGAACGGAACGGTCATCTCCGGTACCATGATCGAGAAGCCCCACAGCTTCTCCACGGCTTGTAATATCGCCACACAGATCATCGCCCAGGTCGCTTCCAACCAGTACGGCGGCCAG
>DNAE01000076.1:2824-3429 GCA_003543635.1 Clostridiales bacterium
ACCCACCTGGCACCCTTCGTTCAGGTTTCCAGAGAGAAGATCAGGAAGCTCGTGGAGAAGGAGATGAGCGACATCGGTCTTGCCCTCGACGAGGAGAAGATCTCCGAGCTTGTTGAGAAGAGAGTTCACGAGGAGATCGAGAGGGGCGTTCAGACGATCCAGTACCAGGTCGTTACCCTCCTTACGACGAACGGACAGGCTCCCTTCGTTACGGTATTCATGTATCTCAACGAGGCAAAGGATCCCCAGCTCAAGAAGGACCTTGCCATGATCATAGAGGAAGTGCTGAAGCAGCGTATCCGCGGCGTCAAGAACGAGTCCGGCGTATATGTTACCCCCGCGTTCCCCAAGCTCATCTACGTTCTCGAGGAGGATAACATCCACGAGGATTCCCCTTACTATTCCCTTACCCGTCTTGCAGCTAAGTGCACGGCCAAGAGAATGGTTCCCGACTACATCTCCGAGAAGATCATGCTCCAGCTCAAGGTAGATAAGAACGGAAACGGAAACTGCTACACCTGCATGGGTTGCAGATCCTTCCTTACTCCCTATGTGGATGAGAACGGCAAGCCTAAGTACTACGGAAGATTCAATCAGGGCGTCGT
>DNAE01000076.1:3516-4183 GCA_003543635.1 Clostridiales bacterium
TGCAGCGAGACCAGGAACGAGGAGAAGTTCTGGAAGGTCCTCGACGAGAGGCTCGAGCTCTGCCATAAGGCACTCCGTTGCCGTCACGACAGACTTGCAGGTACCCTTTCCGATGCCGCTCCCATCCTCTGGCAGCACGGTGCCCTTGCAAGACTTGAGAAGGGTGAGCCCATCACCAAGCTCCTCTACGGCGGTTACTCCACCATCTCCCTCGGCTATGCGGGCCTCTGGGAGTGCGTATATGAGGTTACGGGCAAGAAGCTCACGGATCCCGAGGGTGAGGCATTCGGTCTCAAGGTAATGCAGGCATTGAACGATGCATGCGCCAAGTGGAAGGCGGCCGAGAACATCGACTACTCCATCTACGGAACACCCCTCGAGTCCACCACATATAAGTTCGCCAAGGCGCTCCAGAGAAGATTCGGGATCATCCCCGGCGTTACGGACAAGAACTACATCACCAACAGCTATCACGTACATGTTACGGAGAAGATCGATGCCTTCAAGAAGCTGGCTCTCGAGTCCAAGTTCCAGAGGCTTTCTCCCGGAGGTGCCATCTCCTATATCGAGGTGCCCGACATGCAGAACAATATCGATGCGGTCATGGATGTCATGAAGTATATCTACGACAACATCATGTATGCGGAGCTCAACACCAAGTCCGACT
>DNAE01000234.1 GCA_003543635.1 Clostridiales bacterium
TCTTCATGCGGAAGAGCCGATAGGCCCTCTTGTCGGCGCGGCCGTCCCTGAAGACCACCATGCCGGCGCATATATCATCGTTACCCAGGTTGGAGATATCGTAGGACTCCACCCGCTTTATGGTTCCTTCGGCCACTCCGGAAAGTTCCTCCAGAGCCCTTACCGCTGCCATGGGATCCGCATCGGATCCGCCTCCCCGGAGTATCCTTCTGACCATCATCTCCCGGGCATTGGACTGGGCCAGCTTTTGAAGGTCCTTGAGTTCTCCGCGCACGGGGACCTTGAGGGTCACCTTATGTCCCGAAAACTCCGTAAGGTAGCTTTCCAGTTCCCGGATCAGGCTCTCGCCGTCGAATCCGTCCTCGTCCTCCTGTCCCACCTCGGGGATCAGGATAAGGGGCGGGATCTTCTTGGGATCCGTATAGTACTGCATGATGAAGGCGGACAATATATCTGCCCGGTCCTCCTTCGTTCCCTTGAGGAAATAGGTGGAGGATCCCACGATCCTTCCGTCACGGAGCTCCAGCTTGCGGACGGCGCTCTCTCCGCCCTCGATCCAGATGCCCACGGCATCCGCATCCCTCTTGATCTCCATGAAGACATGCTGATCTTTCTTTATGTTGTTGAGGGCATTGAGCCGGTCCCTCAGCACGGCAGCCTTCTCGAATTCCAGGGACTCGGAAGCGCGTTCCATCTCCTCCCTGATATCCTTCTCTATGCCGTCGTATTTCCCCTCGAAGAACAGGACTATCTTGCCGATCATGTTCCTGTAAAGGCTCTTGTTGACCTCTCCCTTACAGGGGGCCATGCACTTTCCGATATGGGCGTTAAGGCAGGGTCTTTCCTTGCCGATATCCCGGGGCAGCACCTTGTTGCACCGCTTCAAAGGGAATATCTCCTCTATGCTCCTTAAGGTGTGGTTGAGATCGGAATTCATATAGGGGCCGAAGTAAAGAGCCCCCTGCTTCCGGAGCCTCTCGTCGGGGCGGAAGGCCTTGAACACCCGGGGGTATTCCTCGTTGAGGGTTATGCAGATATAAGGATAGCCCTTGTCGTCCCGGAGCAGGATATTGTACTGGGGTGAATATCTCTTGATGAGGTTGTTCTCCAGGAGGAGAGCCTCAGCCTCGGAACCCACCACCACATATTCGAAATCCGCAACGTGGGAGACCATGGCCTTGACCTTGGGATGGGTGATGGTACCTCCCCCGAAGTAGCTCCTCAATCTGTTGCGGAGCTTCTTGGCTTTACCCACATAGATAACAGTTCCCGAAGCATCCTTCATAAGGTATACTCCGGGATCCAAAGGTACAGTATCTAATCTCGCATCAAACGAATTCCCGTTCATGCAGATATTCTAACAGATTAATCTCAGATTTTGGGGTCTTTAAGATAATTAACGATGGTATCGCAAGCTTCCCTGGCGTCATCGCCGTCGGCGCTGATACCGATCTCGGCACCGTTCTCGATCCCGAGGGACATGACTCCGAGAAGGCTCTTTGCATTGGCACGGCGTCCGTTCCTGACGAGGTAGACGGTGCTCCTGAATTCAGAAGATTTCTGGACAAGTCCTGCGACCGCCTTCATCTGAAGATCATCTTCACACTGAAAAACGACTTTCTCTTCTATCATCTTTCCCTCCAGAAAACTCATTATCCATGGAAAGTATATTTTCATTATTTTTTGAAGTCAACAAAGTTATCTCCCTGAAAATCATTTTCGCTTATTTGACTTAAAACTTCGGGTTTTGCTTTTCGCTTTTGTTGATTTTCACAATTGTTATTCAGTCGTATTCCGGCACCCAAAAATCGGCGTGCTTTGCCTTGAGACAGAGCTTCAATTGCTCCATGTTGACCTTGTGATCATTAAAGGGTTCCGGCATCTTTTCCAGGGGGAAATAACCCGAATCCGTGGTCTCGTCGTTCTCCATGAAGCAGCCGCCCGTAACATCGCAGAGCACCAGGTATTTGAAGCAGGAGAAGAACGACTTGGGGTTGTTCCTCATCTTATGGCTGTGCACCGCAACGAGCCTTGTGGGGATCACCTTGAGACCCGATTCCTCGAAGGCCTCTTTTATCACGTTCTCCTTAACGGTGAGGTCCCTCTCGCACCAGCCCCCGGGGACGGTCCATTTGCCGTCGAAGTCCTTCACCAGGAGCACCTCGTCCCTGTCGTTGAAGATGATGGCACGGGTCTCCGTCTTGGGGGTGGGATATCCGTCGTTACTTGCGAACAGATCCGCTATCTTTTCCCTGTCCCCGTCCTCCAGGGTAAGGGAGAGAAGCTCCGCGGAGATATCCCTTATCTCCTCGAATCTCGCCTTGTCGAATCTGTCCTTCGTATAGGTGAGCCCCGCCGATGAATAGGCGTAAAGGGTCGATGCCAGTTGCCTTAAGCGTTCGTTGTCGTTCATAAGATCCACCTCATGATATGGGCGTCACGTCCCGCGCCGTAGTAGTCCCTGCGCACGGAGATAACCTCAAAACCTTTCTTGAGATAAAGGGCCTTCGCGGGATCGTTCCCGTCTTCCACTTCAAGGAATACCGTGGCAACACCGCGACGCCTGAGGTCCTCCCCCACGGCATCCAGAAGGGACGAGGCTATACCCCGTCTCCTGTACCGGTCCAGCACGCAGATATTTCCTATCTCCGCCTCGTCGAGGACCAGGGAATAACCGATATATCCGACGATAGCCCCGTCCTCTTCATATACAAGGGCGTTCTTGCCCTCCGAGGAAACGAGTCTTTCTATGTCGCCGATGTCCCAGGGATGTAACAGGGCGGAATGTTCCAGTTCCGTTATCCCGCCGATATCTCCTTCTTCTGCCCGTCTTATCATTTCCGCAGTCTCTCGGCGGAACTGACGGCGCAATAGGATGCGCTGCAGGCTTCGGCTCCCACGGGATCCGTGCCGCGGGAAGCATTATAAATACCCCGGGGAAGTATCACGGCACCCGGAGCGTACTCCGCCTCGAACCTTCCCTGCGCAGCATTCCTTATGGTATCGGCGCCGTTACCCAGGACTATAACCTTTCTTCTTCCCTTTAATTCCTTTATCCTCTCCGCGAGATCCTCCGCATCGAAGGCTCCCTCTTCCACCACGGCAGTCAGGTCAGAGGCCTTCACCACTGAGGCAAAGACCCGGTTATTCCTTGCGTCGAAGGAGGGAACAAAGAGTGTTTCCGAGGGGTCGCCTTCTGCCACCTCAGAGCTTCCGGCCAGAGCCTTCGTGGAGGAGACGGGTATCAGGGGACAGGGCACCGCATAAGCCATTCCCTTGACGGCGGACAGACCGATCCTGATCCCGGTAAAGGAACCGGGGCCCACGGTCACGGCAATGGCGTCAATATCTCCGTATGTTATCCCGGACTTTTCCACCACCCTTTCCACAAGGGGCATAAAT
This sequence comes from Clostridiales bacterium, assembly GCA_003543635.1. Lineage (GTDB taxonomy): Bacteria > Bacillota > Clostridia > Saccharofermentanales > Saccharofermentanaceae > Saccharofermentans. Next base: position 3,403 of record DNAE01000234.1, read on the forward strand.
GTCTCGGAGTGGGTCCTCTTCTCCAGTGAAAGTTCGAAGGCCAGCTCGTCCCCGTCCCGGTATACACCGGCGCAGCAGGTGGAATTGGATGTATCGGCAGCAAGTATGATCATAATTATCCCTCACGATCGACGGTGATGTCTCTCGTATCTCCGGTTCCTCTGATCCTTACCCTCACGGTACCCGCGGGCAGGAGATCATCAATAATACTGCTCCATTCTATCACGCAGACACCTCCGAAGGTAAAGTATTCGTCCAGACCCGCGGCGAGAAAATCATCCTCCCCGGAGAGCCTGTATGTATCAAAGTGGAAAAGGGGGAGCTGTCCGTCCTTTCCCCTGTATTCGTTTACTATGGTGAAGGTGGGGCTGGACACATCATCGGGATCCAATCCCAGACCCTTGCAAACGCCCCTGGTAAAGACGGTCTTTCCCGCCCCCAGGTCACCGTCCAGGGCGATTACATCCCCGGCCTTAAGGCTCCTTGCCAGGTCCGCTGCTATCTCCTCGGTCCTTAAAGGCGAATCCGATCTGTATTTCTCGGTCATGAGATCACCCCCAGAAGTTTTGCGGCATTATCAAAGAGTATCATCCCCCGCTCCTGTTCCGTCAACCTTACCTTCGCGAAAAGCTCCAACTCGTCGCCGCATTCCCACATGGGATAGTCGGTACCGAAAAGGACATTCTCCACGCCGAAGGATCTTATGAGCTTCTCGGCATACTCCGGGGTCATGAAGCTCAGGCAGGAGGATGTATCCACATAGAAGTTCTCCCTTCCCGCCAGGTATTCCATCGCCTCGTCCCAGTGCTGCCACCCGCCGAAGTGGGCGCCGATCACGGGGATCTCCGGAAAGCGATCCAGGAAAACCTTCATTTGCGGAGGATTAGACAATTCATATCTGGTGTCGCCGCAATGTATGAGAACGGGAAGGCCCTTGCCGGAAATGACTTCACCCAGCCTCGAAGCCTTCGGACCGTCGGCGGAATATCCCTGGAAATCGGGATGGAGTTTCACGCCCCGGAGCCCCAGGGAGATCAATTCTTCAATATCCCTCTCAGGATCATCGCTGTCAGGATGAAGGGTTCCGAATCCGATGAACTTTCCTCTGCTTGAAGAGGCCTCCCGGGAGATGAAGTTATTTATGGAACTCACCTGTTCGGGAGTGGTCGCCACGGAGTGTACCAGATAGTGGGTCACACCGTACTTTTCGCAGTCCTCTACAAGGCCTGCCGCAGTTCCGCTGGTGTTAACGTTAAGACCGTAAAAGTCGCAGATCGAGGCCACCGCCTTGGCGGCGATCTTCTCCGGATATATATGACAATGTGCGTTGATTATCCCCTTGCCCATATCAGTCTTCGCTGTAGTTGTGGAAGGTGTCGTACATCGTCTGTCCGTAACCTGCCCTGCGCTCCTGGACATCCTCGTCCTGGTTCGCGGGATTCTCGTAGTCGAAGAGAACTTTATTGGACGCCTGCATTATGGAGGTGGCTCCCCTGAGGGCACTCAGGACTCCGGGATAGTTGTTCGATATCTCCTGCTCAAGGAAGGCGAGCTGCATATCCAGGTCTCCGATGGATGTGCCCCAGTCATCGGCAAAGTCCTTAAGGGCCTTTTTCCTGGTCCAGTATGTCCACTGGGCAAGGCCGTATCCCGCGCAGTCGTCAACGAAGTCGTCGTAGTCTCCCTCGTCCACGGCCTCGGTATATTCCGTATCCGTCATATCGAACTGGTACTCGTAGTAGTTCTCCAGGTTGTCGGACCTGAGGGTGCTCTCGGCATAGAGGTTACCCATGAGTCCGGCAGCTCCGTATTCGTTGCCCAGCCAACCCACGAGGGCATTCCAGATGGCCAGATGTTCCTCGTTTACGGTCTTGCCGTAGATGTTGCTGCTGTAGTTCCCGTAGATCCTGGTTCCGTTCACCACCGTGAAGGGTCTCACCACGAACCAGTAGTCGCTGCCGGAGGCAAGGTTCCTTATCCTGACGGTGGTGTCGGTAAACTCACCTGCCAGGGTCCAGGGACCCGTGGAGGAAACGCCGGACATATACACCTGATAGTAGGTTGCTCCCGCCACGGGATTAAAGGAAACCTTTATGCTGCCCGTGGTGGCACCGAAGGTCTTAAGGCCCGTTACGGGATCGAAGCAGGGTCTTGCGCTGACCACGTTGCTGTACTCGCCGTAGATGAGCTTTCCGTTGACCCTCAGATAGGGACGGACCTTGTAGTAGTAGGTGGTGCCGTAGGTAAGGCTAGTGGAGAGCCTGTTGGTCTTGGTGGTGGAACCCAGGAGCACATAGGATCCGTTGGCAGAAGTGGATCTCCAGATCTGATATCCCTCAGCGCCTGCCACCGCATTCCAGGTCACATTGACCGAATTGAAGGATGCCTTGGCGGCAGCTGCACCGCTGACGGCACCGAGGGTGGGTCTGGCACTCACGACACTGCTGTAGGAACCGTAGACCAGCTTCCCGTTTGCCCGAAGGTAAGGACGCACCTTGTAGTAGTAGGTGGTACCGCAATCAAGGGATGTGGAAACTCTGCTGGTCTTGGTGGTGGATCCCAAAAGCACATAGGATCCGTCCGCCGAGGTGGATCTCCAGATCTGATATCCCTCGGCTCCGTCCACAGAACTCCAGGAAACGTTAACGGAGTTATATCCGGCTCTTGAGGCGGATATCCCCGTCACGGCATTGAGGGTGGGCTTTGCGCTTACCACGGCACCGTAGGAGCCGTAGACCAGCTTGCCGTTTACCCGGAGGTAGGGACGCACCTTATAGTAGTAAGTAGTCCCGCAATCAAGGGACGTGGAAAGTCTGTTTGTCTTTGTGGTGGATCCCAGAAGCGCATAGGAGCCGGAGGAGGAAGCGGACCTCCAGATCTGATATCCCTCAGCGCCTTCCACCGCATTCCAGGTGATATTCACGGAGTTATAGGATGCCTTGACGGCCGTAGTTCCCGTTAACGCATCCAGGCTGGGCTTGGCATTCACGACGGTGCTGTAAGGTCCGTAGACCAGCTTGCCGTTTACCCGGAGGTAAGGGCGCACCTTATAGTAGTATGTGGTCCCGCAATCAAGGGATGAGGAGACCCTGCTGGTCTTTGTGGTGGATCCCAGGAGAACGTAGGGACCGCCCAGGGATGTGGCTCTCCAGATCTGATATCCCTCCGCACCGGCGACGGCATTCCAGCCGACAGTTACGGAGGTATAGGAAGAGGGCGTTGCGGAAACTCCCATGGCGGGCTTGAGGACGGGTCTTCCCGTCACCACGGAACCGTAGGCTCCGTAGGTGGTCTTGCCCCCGGAAACCGTATAGGCCCTTACCTTGAAGTTATATGTGGTACCGCAGTACAGATTCTTGGCAAGGGTCGATGTGGATCTGGTATTCGCGATGCACTGATATGTTCCGGAAGCTGAAGTCGCCGCCCAGACCTGATAGCCCGTGGCTCCGGATACGGCATTCCAGCATACCGTGACGGAATTATAGGAGTCAACGCAGGTGTAGATACCCGTGGGGGCCGCAGGGGCAGCCATCACTTCGATCTCCTCTATCTCTTCGATCACCTCCG
>DNAE01000062.1:0-2781 GCA_003543635.1 Clostridiales bacterium
GTCAGAAAGTCTCTTCTCGGGATCCTTGAAATGGTTTCCGGGATTCAATACAAACTCCGTATCGATCCCCATATCCCTATATATCCCGAAGAGCTCCCTTGTATTATACTCCACCGTCGCCATAACGGGATTGCGGGTCTTTGCCTCCTTGTCCCCCAGGGACAGATAGATCCTCGAGGGCTTTTTGGGGAACTCACGTGTCTTGGCAAAATCAAGAAATCCCGGGAACCAGAGGGAACCCGAACAGGATGCGGCACCGTCAAATGCGTCGCAGGAATAAAGGGCATAAAGGGCGAAAAGCCCCGCCAGGGAATAACCTGCGATGTAAACGGCCGAGGGGTCTGTTCCCTCCCGGGATATCACATCCGGAAGTATGGTCGAAGTAAGTTTCCGGAGGTATTCCCCACCGCGGCCTCCAAAGCCGGAACTGCCCTTAAAGACCGCCTCCGCTTTCCAGGGGGAAAGATCGTTATCCCAGTCGAGACCCGAGACCGCAAGAAGGGAATGGTCAGGTATCTCCCCTTCCAAAAGAGGCATAAGACCCTCGGCTTCGTTTCCGAAGCAATTGACCACCACAAGGGGGGATGCGGGGTCCTGCCCCTTACGGAACTTGATATCCATCCGTCAGCCCAGACCCACGTCCAGGGCCATCATGACGACGAATCCGATGGCAAAGCTTATGGTTCCCACGTTGGAGTGCTCCCCCTGGGACATCTCCGGGATCAGCTCCTCCACGACGACGTATATCATGGCGCCGGCGGCAAAACTCAGGAAATAGGGCATTACGGGAACGAAGACGCTTGCCGCAAGGATGACGGCCACAGCACCCAGGGGCTCGACAGCACCGGAAAGCACGCCGTAAAGAAAGGTCTTCCATTTGGACATGCCCTCGGTCCTGAGGGGCATGGAAACGATGGCGCCTTCGGGGAAGTTCTGTATGGCGATACCCACGGAAAGGGCCAGGGCAGCCGCAAGGGTTATTCCGGTATTTCCGTAGAGCCATCCGGCATATATGACGCCGACGGCCATTCCCTCGGGAAGGTTATGTATCGTAACTGCAAGTATAAGTTTGGTGGTCCTCTTTAATCCGCTTCTGGGACCCTCCTCAATGTTGTCCATGTGTTCGTGGGGAACCACCTTATCCAATACCAAAAGGAAAAGCATTCCGATGAGGAAACCCACCGTCGCCGGAATGAAACCCAGCCTTCCCATATCACCGCTCTGCTCTATTGCGGGTATGAGCAAACTGAAAAAAGAAGCCGATACCATGACGCCGGAAGCAAATCCCGCAAGGGCCTTCTGGGTCTTGTCTCCGAAGGAATCCTTCATGAAGAAGACACAGGCAGCGCCAAGGGAAGTTCCAAGGAAAGGTATCATTATGCCTTGTATGACTTTTAAGATATCCATGCCACTATGATATCACAACAGTTAGCAGGCGGTAATCGGCTTTCTTATTCGATATTGAGGATGTCGGAAAAACCCGTTACTTCAAAGACTTCGGCTACGGTCTCGCTGACATTGATGATCTTCATGGTACCCCGGGCATTCATTATCTTCTGGGTAGATAAGAGGACCCGAAGTCCCGCCGATGAGATGTATTCCATATCCTTAAGGTCAAAGATCAACGTCTCTATGCCCGCCAGGGACTGCTTAAGGGAGGATTCCAGTTCGGAAGCTGTTACCGTATCAAGCCTCCCCTTGATCTCCATGATGAGCTCATTACCATTTAACTTCTTCTCGATAGTCATCTCAACACCTCCCGGGATCAAACAAGCCCGACACCACGGGCAATATCCGTAAGTATATTTACCGAAGCGCGGAAAGCTTCTTTCTCGTCATCCGTAAAATGCATCTGCTTGATGGAGATCACTCCGCTCCGTCCCAACATGCACGGAACGGATATGGCTATCCCGTTGACATCATATTCGCCCTGAAGTCTTATGGAGACGGGAAGGATCTCATGAGTATCATTGATTATGGCGCTGACTACGCGTCCGGCGGCAGCCGCAACTCCGTATGCCGTATAGCCCTTTGCTTTTATTATCTTGCCTGCCGTGGATCTCACGTTATCGGACAGGATATTGTGCCTGACATTGGAATCGACTCCGGTCTCCATGGCGAGATACTCGTCAAGGCCCATACCGAGTATCCTGACGGAACTCCATATGACGCACGAGCTGTCTCCGTGCTCTCCGAGAACAAACATATCCGTCGAAGATGAACTGACATCCAATATGGAAGATATATACCGCTTGAGTCTGGCTGTATCGAGAAGTGTTCCCGTTCCGATCACTCTCTGTCTTTTTATACCCATGGTCTCCTGTATAACGGCAGTGATTATATCCACGGGATTACTGAGGACGACGATGATCGCCTCCGTGTTATATTCCTTGATCGTAGTGAAGATCTCGCGGGTCATCTTCGCATTCTCTTCAACGAGTTCCAGTCTGCTTTGACCGGGCTTCTGACCCACACCCGCGGTGAAAACGATGATATCGGCACCTTCGACCTTCTCGTATCCTCCGCTGGAGAGCTTTGCCGTCGGTGTGGTGGTAAGTATCTGTGCGTCAAGGAAGTCTTCGATCTCTGCAGCGATCTTCTCCTGATTCCTTCCTATCAACACAAGCTCATTGATCTCACGAAGCTTCTGAAGCTCCTTGAATGTTGCCATTCCAACATTCCCGTTTCCGATGACTGCAACCTTCATACCAATACCCCCTCAAGATTATCAGTCTCATCAAGGACATTTTACATCAAGGCTACAGATAACACCATAGTATG
>DNAE01000062.1:2852-5337 GCA_003543635.1 Clostridiales bacterium
GGTCTGCTACCTTACGATAGGATTCCTACGATCTTTTCCATCCAGATCATGTTGTATCTGCGGCCGAATTTGCGTCCGCATTTGTGAAACACACCGACTCTCACGAAGCCCATATGTGCATGGAACCGCTCACTGTCTCCGGTAAGATATTCGTCCTCTTCCACCGGATCGGCGATACAGGCATACAGATTTGTGATACCTCTTGCTTTCAGCTCCGTTTCAAGCGCTTCGTATAGTCTTCTGCCATAGCCCCTTCCGCGGGAATAACGGTCTATATAGATCGTTACTTCGCAGGAAGGATCGTAGGCGGCCCTGTCGTAGAAAACTCCGGCATAGGCATACCCCCGGACATTACCTCCGTCTTCCAATACGAGATACGGGTACCGGGTCAGTGTTCTTGCGATGCGGCTTCGGAATTCCGTCAGAGACGGAACATCGATCTCAAAAGATATCGCCGTATTCTCCACATAGTACGAATAGATCTCAAGAAGTCTTACGGCATCCTCAGGGGAAGCGCTTCGAATGTACATAGTATCCTCCCTCTTCCGTAAACCTCAGTGTCGCATTCTCGGCATGCATCAGGACAGGCCTGTACACATACGGCCTTATATCGCCGGTTGTGATATTTCCCGCAGCATCTGCGCTTGCTGCCTGGATCTGTTCTCTTTTTATAAGTTAATGTTGCTTTTGCCTATCACGGCAGTATACAGGGCTTTGAGCGAAAAAGACTTGCCATATGACTTATTCGAAGCAGTAGAATCAATATTATATGGCTTTAATAGGAATCAATCTATTTCTTGCATCCATGGGAATGACCGAGGATGACATGCATAGAACAGCCCCATCTGCGATTTCTTCTTGGAGAGAATCCAATACAGAGAAGTTCTTCAGAGCATTCTTCCCGGGATCAGCGTTCATTTTGATCTCTACAGGATATATTCTCCCGTTCTCTATTATCATCAGGTCGATTTCTTTTCCATTATCTCTGTAATAAGTCATCCTGCTTCTGGGCTCTACACCGTTATTGGCGTAACTCTTGTAAACTTCAGAAATAACATAGTTCTCGAACATCGCTCCGGCCATCGCTGACAATTCCAAAGCCCTTGCGTTATTCCACATGCTTAAATAACAAGCGAGGCCTGTATCCATAAAGTAAAGCTTAGGTCTTTTAACGATTCGCTTTATTGTATTGCCAAAGTATGGATTTAGAAGAACGACTATACCTGATGTTACAAGGATAGAAAGCCAACTGTCAGCTGTTTTACGATCGATATCAACATCCTTGGCAAGATCAGACAGATTTACTTCCTGACTTGTTCTTGCAGCAACACAAGATATAAACTTTGTGAATTTACTCTCATTTTTTATATTAACCAGATCACGTATATCCCTCTCGATATAGGTCTGCATATATGATCCGAAGTAGTCTTCCAAAGATAATCCGGGATCGCTTATGATTTGGGGCATTCCGCCTCGAAGTATCTTATCGAAAATATCAGAGATAATGTCATCTGAGGTTGTATTTCTAATTGTAGAAGGATTAAAGGGGACACTATTTCTTCCTTCTATCTCTGCCCGGGACATGGAATACATGGATAGTATACCGACTCTGCCTGCAAGAGACTCGCTGACATTATTCATCATGTTAAACATCTGCGATCCGGTCAGATAGTACTGCCCGCTTATTCTTTGCTCATCAACCTTTATTTTGATGAACGGCAATAACTCTGGTGCAGAATATTGTTGCAAAAATAGTTCGGGATCTGTTTTCGCAAGTTCCCTGATCCTCGGGTGATCAAGTGTTACATATTGAATATCGGGTTTATCTTCAGCAACTTTTTTCAATAATGTGGTCATCACCCCTCATACAATTCGGGAGTACAATTCCCTATTTGTATTTAGTGGAACATCCATAATTTATCAACCGATTAGGGCTCAGGAAGAGGTATCAACTGAGTTTTGTCTGCACGGATTTTCCTGTTTACCATATGTGCAAGGCCGTGAGCTATCTTCAAATTCACTATCATGAAGATTATACCGACAACGGTTGAGATCACCGATGCGGTATTCCAATCCATAAGTCCGGCACATTTTATGAGTATAAGAATGCTGATCGGCAGGCAGATGGAACTTGTTATCACACATGGGATATATTTTCTTATGTATATCGAATGACCGATATGGATAAAGAAATGACCTGTCAATGACATAAATATGCCAAACCAAAGACCGTAGAGAACATCTTTCGGGAAATAGTATGCCAAAAGACTTATTCCGAAGAATGGGATGAATTCTTCGTAGACGGCCAGGGCAAAGCCTGTGTGTGTCATACCGCGGTAGGTATTCATTACCTTGGGAAAACGGTCGAAAAGATAAGTGTTTCTCTTGAAGAACCAAATAAAACCTGCTATCTCTTCCATATCATGAAAGATGAATAAGATAGGTAAGAGCAAGATATGATCTCTCATGTGTACCTCCCGTACAA
>DNAE01000154.1 GCA_003543635.1 Clostridiales bacterium
TACTACGTTTACCAGGAGACACCCTTCGATCTCTCTCTGCTTCAAGATGTCCATGCGCAGCAGAAGTCAGGTTCCGATCTCGACACGGAGGATATGGACCATGCGGGAAATCACAAGTGATCTTGTAAGGGGATTTTGTCCCCCGAGGGATGACGAGGGCCATAAGGGAACTTACGGTACGGCTCTGGTCATCGCGGGGAGCAGGTTCATGACGGGTGCCCAGACCCTCTGTGCGGGGGCGGCTCTCCGGAGCGGAGCGGGCCTTGTCCGGGTATTCTCCGAGGAGGATGCTCTTACGGCCACAAGGATCAACCTTCCCTGTGCCCTCACTTCGGCCTACGGGGAGGATCCCGCCGACAATATGAGGCTCGCAGGTAAACTGATCCATAAGGCGGATTCCGTCGCCATAGGCCCGGGCCTTGATACGGAGGATAAAAGGAACAGGGATCTTCTGGAGATCTCCATTTCTTCGGCTGCCCGGCTCGTCATCGACGCGAGTGCCCTGACGATCCTTTCAAAGAATGCTTTTTTCCTCGAAAAGGAGCTCTCTTCCAGGAGGGAAAAGGGCCTTTCCCGGGCGGTGCTTACCCCCCATATAGGCGAGTTTAAGCGCCTGGCGGGAAAAGATCCCGAAGATATCTCGGCGGAGTGCGCGGATTATTCCGTGAGGACCGATTCCGTTATCATACTGAAAAGCCGCAAAACCCATGTATTTACTCCGGACGAAGAGTGCTACACTTTAGATGCGGGTAATTCCGGTCTTTCCAAGGGCGGTTCCGGGGATGTCCTCACAGGACTTATCGCCGGGTTCCTGGCGCAGGGTATGGACGAGGTCAAGGCATCTGTCAGTGCCGTGAAGATCCATTCCGACTGCGGGCTCCTTGCGAGGGAGAAGTACGGCAGAAGGGCAATGCTCCCTTCGGACCTTACGGAGTTCCTGACAAAAAGCTATGAGATGGCGGGGTGGACATAATGAGCACCGGATACGACAATACACTGAACCTTTTCGACAGATCGTGCGTTGAGATCGACCTGTCTGCGTTGAAGAACAATATAAAAGAGATAAGAAGGGTAACGGAGAAGAATGCCGACATAATGGCGGTGGTCAAGGCGGATGCCTACGGCCACGGAGCCTACGAGTGCGCCAGGACCCTTATAGAGAATGGTGCGGACGGCCTTTGCATCGCAACGGTGGATGAGGCCATCCATCTTAGGCAGGGCGGCATCACCGCAAGGCTATTGATCCTCGGAGGCGTGGATGTATCGAGATACGCCGACGTCATAAGGTACAGGGTCGATATGGCGGTCTACGACGTGGAGACCGCAAGGCTCCTTTCCGACGAGGCGGTAAAGCTCGGCGGTTCCTGCGATATCCATATCAAGCTCGATACCGGTATGGGAAGGATAGGTTTCCCCGCGGACGGCTCGCAGACGAGTGAGATCGCGGAGATCTGTAAGCTCCCGGGCCTTCACCCCTACGGGATCTTCTCCCACTTTGCCGTGGCCGACACCGACGACGACGAATATACGAGGAAGCAGTTTGATGCTTTCATGAAAGAGATAGACGAGCTCAAGAAGCTGGGCATTACCTTCGAGAAGAGGCATATCTGCAACAGTGCGGGTATATTGAGGTTCCCCGAGATGCATCTTGATATGGTCAGGGCGGGACTGATCCTCTACGGGCTTACGCCCCCGGGATGCCCCAAGGGAGACCGGGAGATCAACCTCATCCCCGTCATGAACTGGCTTGCCAAGGTCATCCATGTCAAGGAGATCCCCGAGGGAGCTTCCGTGAGCTACGGCAGGAATTTCATCGCCAAGAGGAAGACCCGGGTACTCACCATATCCCTGGGATATGCGGACGGTCTTTCCAGAAGGTTCAGCAACGGCTTTGAGCTCATCGTCAACGGACAGCGACTCCCCATCATCGGCAATGTTTGCATGGATATGTGCATGCTGGATGCCACGGATCTCAAGGGGGACGTTAAGAAGGGGGATACGGTGGTCATATTCGGAAAGGAACGACTGGCTGACGAGCTTGCCGATTATCTCGGAACCATCAACTATGAGATCACCTGCGATGTGGGTAAGAGGGTCCAGAGGATCTTCGTCGACTGACCATGAAGAGTAAAGAGGACAGATATAAGTTGCCGAAGACAAGGATAGTCCTTCCTCTGGTGGCATATACACTTATCTTTTTGCTCACCCTGGGAGTTATCCTGTTATCCGTTGAGCTGTTTGCACTCTATACCACCTCTTTGAAGGCTAATGCCGACAGCGAGACGACAAAATTCCTGGCGGAAACCTACGATCAGGCGCCGGAGGATCAGAAGCAAGCGGTACTTGGATCCTTCGAGGAATACGGATATGACTATCTCATAGCCGATGATACCGGAAGGATACTGAAGCACAGCGGAAATCCCACCATTTTGCTGGGAAGTTATGATGACGACGAAGATGAAGAGTACTCAACCCTTACCATAACCGTGAGCGATCCGGAACTTCCGGAGCAGATCAGTTCCGACGAATATACTTTGGATTTCGGCACGAATGCCACCTACTATCCGGACAGGGATACCGACTACCTCGAGGTCAACAGCGGCAGCCTGGGTTTTAAATTCCTCAAGTTGCTGAACGTCGATTTCATCAGGGATCTTTACCATACAGGTTCCTATATGATCCCCTACTGGACGGCATTCCGGGTCAACGATAATGCACGGATCGTGGCCTTTAAGACTTATATCGATATCAGTTTCACGGACCTCCTGTACCTGGCGGGTTATTTTGTCGTGGCCGTGATCCTGGTATTCCTTATCTTCGCAGTCCTAATTACCAATCTCGTTTCCACCCACAGAAACGCGAAAAGAGTTAAGAAGATCGTTTTCAGCGACAATGTAACGGGTAACCGCAATTGGCTCTGGTTCGTGCTGAAAAGCCGGGAGATCCTTAAGAAAAGGAAGCCAGGAACCTGTTATGCCATGGTAAGCCTCGTATTCATCAGATACCGCAACTATGTTCTCTGCCATTCCGTAGAAGAGGGTGAGAAGATGCTCAAGGAGGTCTGGGCCCACGCGGAGTCGTCCCTTGATAAGGATGAGATCTGTGCCCACAGCACCTCTTCGAACTTCCCCATGCTCATAAAGGCAAAGGATGAAGAGGAGGCAAGGACAAAGCTCCTTGAGATCGTCAAGGAGCTGGAAGGCATCGAGAAGGACCACGACTTCAAGTTCCAGGCGGGTGTGTACATGATCCCTAACAGCATAAAAAAAGACGCGGACATCGATCTTTTCTACAACAATGCATCCACGGCCCGCATGACGCTGGAGAGCACCGAGGATACCGGAATCGCCTTCTTCGATAATAAGCTCGTGGAGGACGAGAAGTGGATCGATACCGTTCATGAGAAGCAGAAGGATGCCATTGCAAACGAGGAGTTTAAGGTCTACTACCAGCCCAAGTACGATCCCAGGACCGACGAGCTCAAGGGTGCCGAAGCTCTCATCAGATGGATATCAGAGGATCTGGGATTAGTATCCCCCGGCAAGTTTATCCCCATCTTCGAGGATAACGGTTTCATAACGGAGATCGACCATTATATGCTCGCCCATGTGGCAAGGGATCAGAAAAGATGGCTGGACGAGGGCAGGGAATGCGTTCCCGTATCCGTAAATATCTCAAGGGCCCACTTTGTGGAGACGGACCTTGCAGACCAGATAAGGGATATCGTGGACAAGGAGGGTGCTCCCCGTAACCTCATCGAGATAGAGCTCACCGAGAGCGCCTTCTTCGACGATAAGAAGGTAATGCTCTCCACCATAACAAAGCTCAAGGAGTACGGCTTCCTCGTTTCCATGGACGACTTCGGTTCCGGATACTCCTCCCTTAATTCCCTGAAGGACATGCCCCTTGATATCCTGAAGCTGGATGCGGGCTTCTTCCGGGGCGATAAGGACAACGACAGGACGGAGATCGTTGTTTCCGAGGCCATAAGGCTTGCAAAGAAGCTGGAGATGAAGACCGTGGCAGAGGGTGTGGAGAAGAAGGAAACAGTGGATTTCCTTGCC
>DNAE01000036.1 GCA_003543635.1 Clostridiales bacterium
GATTCCTCCCTTATCCTTATAGGTGACCCGGATCAGTTGCCCTCCGTGGGTCCCGGAAATATCCTGGCAGATCTTCTGTCCTGCGCCTCCATCCCCCGGGTGATGCTAGATTACGTCTTCCGCCAGGAGGATGAGAGCTCCATAGCATCCAACAGCGTCAGGATCCTGGAGGGAAAGGAACTCATCGGAAACGACGATGACTTCGTGATGATAAAGGAACAGGACGAGGAGGTCGCCCTGGAAAAGATAAAGGAACTCGCATCGGAGCTCAAGGGGGAGGACATGGTGATCTTATCTCCGACAAAGCTCAATCTCCTGGGCACCTCATCCCTTAACAGGGAGTTGCAGGCCCTGATGAAGGAGGAGGATGCGGACTACATAAGGACCGGCGGAGACCTTGTCCTTCATCCCGGAGACCGGGTAATGCAGACCAGGAACAACTACGGTATCGAGTTCTTCGACCACTCGACAAACGAGACCTTGAGCGGCGTTTATAACGGCGAGATAGGTACCGTTACGGGAAGCGATTTCCTTCTCGGTACATGCAATGTAAGATTCGATGACGGCAAGACCGTCACCTACGATAAGAAGATGCTGGAGGACATAGACCTGGCCTATGCCATGACGGTGCATAAGGCCCAGGGATGTGAATTCGATACTGTGATCATTGCCCTGGGAAAGATGAACTATAAGCTTTCCAACAGGAAGCTTCTCTATACGGCGGTCACCAGGGGAAAGAAGAAGGTGATCCTGGTGTACCACGGAAATTCCCTGGACAGGATGCTCAGATCAACTGACGAGCAAAGAAGGGATACGACATTGAGGGACCTTTTGTCCCTGGTGGAAAAGAGGCACGGAGCGTGGGAGTCTTAAGGGAAGGCTTTGACCTGATCTTTCCCATGGGATGTCTTATCTGCGGGAAAAGGACCCGGGGCAGTTCCTTCTGCTTCGATTGCATGTCGGATATGGTCCCCTCAGACAGGGAGTCCAGATTCTTCCCCGTGTTGTCGGAACCCTATAACGGTGATCCCTGCCCGGGGCTCGGCCTTTACATGCCCTTTGCCTACGACGGCCCCGTCAGATCTGCCGTTTACGGGTTGAAGTTCAAGGGCAAGACCGAGATCGGAAGGGTTTTGGGAAGGCTCCTGGGTTCCGCCATGATGTCCGACGGGATAAGCGCCGATGCACTGATCCCCGTGCCCCTCTCGGCAAAAAGGCTCAAGGAGAGGGGCTATAACCAGGCGGAATTGATCGCTCTCGGAGCCTCGGAGATAACCGGGATACCGGTGCTTCCCGATGTCCTTATAAGGACTGTTGATACCATGAGACAGACGGAGACAAGGAGCAGGGGAGCCAATGTGGACGGGGCTTTTGCGATGGATGAGGCTTACGATCTTAAGGACCGGCGGGTGATCCTTCTGGATGATGTTGCCACCACGGGACACACACTCCATGAGGCGGCGACGGTGCTCCTTTTCCACGGAGTATCCTTTTGCGGATGCGTGGCCTTTTGCGGAAACAGAGCCGCCAAGAACGCCGAGTATTTCTGAGTTTTATCTCGGGTGTTGGCATTTTCATAAATAATATATATAATATAGGTAGCCTGAAGTGGGTGGATCCTATGTTGAACCTTCATGACATAAAATGGAACCCGGGTCAGCGGATGTAGATCAGGCCTTGTTAGTTGGAAGGTCGAACTTCGTTGCAGGGTACCGCCCTGGATTATTCGGGGTGTCAAACAGGGGCATTCATTTCAGGTTCTTTATGCCTTAAAAGAATGGAGTTTGATGGGCTTATTAAATGATGCAAAACAGATTGCCATGCGTGATCCGGCTGCCAGGAGTGTGGTCGGAGTTGTTTTGTTATACTCAGGTTTCCATGCACTCGTCTATCACAGAGTAAGCCATTTCCTTTACAAACATAAGCTCTACGCCCTTGCAAGATGGAATTCCCAGGTTGCCAGGGCAGCTACCGGTATCGAGATACATCCGGGTGCCACCATCGGCGACGGACTGTTCATCGACCACGGAATGGGTATCGTAATAGGCGAGACGGCCGTCATCGGCAATAACTGTACCATCTACCACAATGTGACCCTCGGCGGACGCGGACATGCGAAGGGTGAGAAGAGACATCCCACCATCGGAGATAATGTGCTCGTGGGCGCCGGAGCCAAGCTTCTGGGTCCCATTACGGTGGGGGACAATTCCAGCATCGGAGCCAACGCCGTCATACTCCATGACGTCCCCAACGGAGCGACCGTCGTGGGTGTCCCCGGTAAGGTGGTCAAGATCGAGGGAGCCAGGACGGCATCCCATGCGGTGGAACTCGACCATGCCCTTAACGATGACCCCGTGGAGATCGAACTCAAGGGACTTTGCAATACCATAAATGAGATGCAGGGCAAGCTCACGGAACTCACCATGCAGCTCGAACAAATGAAGAAAGAAAAAGAGGAATGATGATCGGATGAAACTTTATAACACACTGACAAGGACTAAGGAAGAATTCGTACCCCTCAAGGAAGGCCACGTCAAGATGTATGCATGCGGCCCCACGGTATACAACTACTTCCATCTCGGCAACGCAAGGCCCTTCGTGACCTTCGATACCCTCAGGAGATATCTTGAGTACAGGGGATATGAAGTCGAGTTCTGTCAGAACTTCACCGATATCGACGACAAGATGATCAAGCGCG
>DNAE01000083.1 GCA_003543635.1 Clostridiales bacterium
TTGTTTCTCTTATCTTCCCAGGGTGGCATCGTAGGACTCCAGAAAGTCCTCGCCCTTTTGTACTTCCGTGAGGGAGAGTCCCTCGTAGCCCCTCTGCCTTTGGCACTCGTACATGGCTATGGCGGCGGCGTTGGAGAGGTTAAGGCTCCTGCACTCCCCGGCCATGGGTATCCTGAAACACCTGTTAAGGTTCTCCTTTAAAATGTCGTAGGGGATCCCGGTGCTCTCCTTGCCGAAGATCAGGTAGACATTATCGCTTGTCTTGAAGTCTATCTCCGAGGGCGGTACCTTGCCGTACCTCGTGAGGAAGAAGAAGTCTCCTTGGTTCTTGCCCGTGAAGTCCTCCCAGTTCTCGTAGAGGGTGTAGTCCGCCCAGGTGATGTGGTTGGTGGTGAAGCGCTTGAACTTTGGGTTCTCTATGTCGAATCCCAGGGGCTTTATTATGTGCAGCTTTGCATTGAAGGCCACGCAGGACCTCATTATGTTTCCCGTGTTCTGGGGGATCTCGGGTTCAAAAAGGACAACGTTCACTTATCTTACTCCTTAAACAGATTGAGTCTCAGGGCATTTAACACCACGCAGATACTGGACATGCTCATGGCGGCGGCTCCGTATACGGGCTCCATCACGAGGCCGAAGAAGTGGATATACGCTCCGGCGGCCAGGGGGATCAGGAGGGTGTTGTAGAACAGCGCCCAGAAGAGATTCTCGATTATGTTCTTATATGTCTTTCCGGAAAGCCTAATGGCCGTGTAGACGTCACCCAGACTGCTCCTCATGAGGACCACGTCCGCGGCGTCGATGGCTATGTCCGTACCGGCTCCTATGGCTATTCCTATATCGGCACTCGTTAAGGCGGGAGCATCGTTGATGCCGTCACCCACCATGGCGACCTTGCCCTCCTCCTTGAGCTTACGGATCTGCTCCTCCTTGCCCTCGGGAAGGACTCCCGCGATGACCTCGTCGATCCCCGCCTCCTTGGCGATAGCCCTTGCGGTGATGTCGTTGTCACCGGTTATCATGATGGTGCGGATACCGAGATCTCTTATCTTCTTTATTGCCTCGCGGCTGTCATCCTTGATGGTATCGGCGATGGCGATGATGCCCTCGACCTTATCCTCTATGGCGAAAAGGACCGGAGTCTTACCCTCGAAAGCAAACCCCTCGGCAGCCTTCCTTATATCATCGGAGACACCGATCTCCTGCTCCACGTGGCGGAGACTTCCGGCGAAGACCTTCCTTCCGTTAAGACTTCCTTGAACTCCGTGTCCCGTCAGGGACTTGAATTCCTCTATCTCATCGTAGGAGATGTTTCTCGATCTGACGTATTCCATGACGGCCTTGGCAAGGGGATGCTCTGAGCGTTCCTCCAGGGATCCCGCGATCTTTAAAAGCTCCGTCTCATCCCCGTATACATCCGTTACCTTGGGAACGCCGGAGGTTATGGTGCCCGTCTTATCGAAGGCGATTATCTTGATGTTGCCCGTTTCCTGCATGGCCTCGGAATCCTTGAAGAGGATGCCCTTCCTTGCGGCAACGCCGTTACCCACCATTATGGCCACGGGGGTGGCAAGACCCAGGGCGCAGGGGCAGGATACCACGAGAACGCAGATAGCCCTGGCCAGGGAGAATCCCAAGGGTCTTCCCACCAACTTCCAGATGATGAAGGTCACTATGGCTATGGCTATTACCGCGGGAACGAATACACCCGAGATCTTATCGGCGAGCTTCGCCACGGGGGCCTTGGTCGCCGCCGCATCGGAGACGGTCTTTATTATCCTGGAAAGGGTGGTGTCCTCACCTACCCTGATGGCTTCACACTTGAGGAATCCCGAGCTGTTCACGGTGGCGGAGGATACCTCGTCACCGGGAGCCTTATCCACGGGGATGCTCTCTCCCGTCAGGGCGGACTCGTCCACGGCACTTGTTCCCTCCAGGACCACACCGTCCACGGGGATCTTCTCTCCCGGCCTTACCACAAAGATATCTCCCTTGCGAACGTTCCTCAGGGAGATCTTCTCCTCCTTGCCGTCCCTAATGACCGTGGCAGTATCGGGGGCAAGTTCTATGAGGCCCTTGATGGCGTCCGTGGTCCTGCCCTTGGAATAGGCCTCCAGAGTCTTCCCCACGGTTATGAGGGTGACGATCATGGCGGCGGACTCGAAGTAGAATTCGTTCATGTATTTCATGTCGTCAGTTACGGCGAGCATGACGAGCATCACGGCGGAATAGATGAAGGACGCCGAGGAGCCCAGGGCGATCAGGGTGTCCATATTGGGGGCGAGCCTTATGAGGCTCTTAAATCCGCTTGTAAAGAAGTCCTTGTTGATGAACAGGATGACGGCCGACAGGATAAGCTGCAGGATACCTCCGATCAGGTGGTTCTCCTCCATTACCGGGGGCACCGGGAAACCGAACATCATGTGTCCCATGGAAAAATACATGAGCACCAGAAGGAATCCCAGGGAGAGGAAGAGCCTCTTTTTAAGTCTCGGGGTCTCCTTGTCCTCTAATACCTCCTCCGTCTTGGGGGAGGCGCCGTATCCCGCGTCGGTCACGGCCTTGATTATGACATCGTCGTCCACGTCCCCTTCGACGCCCATGGAGTTCGTCAGAAGGTTTACGCTGCAGGACTCCACGCCGGGGACTTTGTTTACTGCTTTTTCGACACGTGCCTGACATGCGGCACAGTGCATTCCCGTTACGTTAAACTGTTTCATGATTCAATGGTAACCCATAGCTAACTCTAAAATCAAGAGACGATGTTCTTAACCCACTTGTATTTCCTGAAGTGGTGGAAGACCACGGGGAGCTTTATCATCTCGTCCAGGTTGATGAGGAAGAAGACCACCATAACGGGCCACTTGAGGACGAAGGCGGCGATGCTCGCCACGGGGAGGATAAAGAACCACATGGTGACCGTGTCGCAGATCATGCCGAAGATCGTGTCGCCTCCCGCCGGGAAGATGCCTCCTATGACCGTGGAGTTGATGGATCTTCCCATGATGTAGTAGGAACACATGAGGAGCATTCCCGTAAGATACCGGGACGCCGTGGGGGTGAGATTCGTGAAGTGCACGATAACGGGCGTCAGGGAGGCCAGGAAGATACCCAGGAGAAGTCCGCTCACCACGGAGAGCTTTGTTATCTTTATTCCGTATTCCTTCGCCAGAGCCAGGTTTCCCGCACCCAGTTCGTTGCCCACGACGATACCGCCGCCGGCACCCAGGGCGTAGCAGAAACAGGATACCAGGTCCTTGGCCACGGCCGCTATGGCATTGGCCGCCACGGCATCCCTTCCCATGTGTCCGATTATGACGGAGGTCAGGGTGAAGGCGATGCCCCAGAGGAGCTGGTTGGTCACCATGGGTGTGGTGTATTTACTGAACTGTTTCCTGAAGTCCTTGAGAGGGGATGCGAAATAGGAGAAGCGCATCTTCACGGGACACTTAAAGACGAATACGTCCACCGCAGCAATGCATCCCGCAAGACAGGAGACGGTGGTGGCAAGGGCCGCTCCGTTGGCGCCCATGGCAGGGGCACCGCAAAGGCCGTAGATGAACACCGCGTTAAGACCGATATTGAGGAACACCATACCGACACCGATGATCGTACTCTGCTTGACCAGTTCCGTGTTCTTGAGCATGGTGGAGAACACCTGGGCCACCCCGTCGAAGATATAGGCGAAGGAGACCATGCGCAGGTACCCTATGCCGTATGCGATTATCGCGGGCTCGTCGGTGAATATCCTCATAACACCCTCGGGGAGGATGAAGGTTATGGCAAAGAAGAAGAAGGAGATGGGGATCATGAGGTTCATGACGTATGCCTGGACCTTCTCCATGGAGTCCTTGTCCCGGGATCCCCAGTACTGGGCAGCGAACATGTTCATGCCGCTCAATATCGCGTAGACGAACATATTGAAGACGAACATGACCTGGGAGGCGAGGGAGACAGCCGACATGGAATCCTGGTCGAGAACGACCAGCATTACGGCATCGGAGACCGGGATGAGGGCGAACATGAAGTTCTGCAGCGTCATCGGTATGATGAGTCTCATGAGGCTTCCGGAGAAGCTTTTTTGTCTCTTAAATTCTTCAGGCATGCGCGGATTTTAGCACATGCCTGAGGAGGATACAATATAGGATCTGTTAACTGTTTTCTAATCTTGTTCTACTGATCAATAGCCGAACTCCTGTGCCCAGTAATACTCGTATTCACAGTCGCTGTCTTCATAGAAGGCGAATCCGCATGTCTCGTAATCGGGATCCAGGATGTTGGCCCTGTGTCCGTCGGAGTTCATCCAGTCGTCGAAGACTTCCTGTGCACTGGACTGACCTGCTGCGATGTTCTCGGCATAGACTCCGGAAAGATCGAAGCAATCGCCGCCATCGGGCCTGTCGTGGCTGAAGTAATCGGAGATCTCTTCCGCTCTGATCTCGGCTGCGTCCGCAAGGCTCCAGGACCAGGAATAGGGATGAAGTCCGGCGTCTTCCCTTGCTTCGTTTACAAGGATGAAGAGCTCGTACTCGATGGTGCCGGAGGAGGGATAGTCGATATCGTAGGACTCATCTTCTTCCTCTTCTTCCTCTTCCTCAACATACTCGGGTTCGTCGTAGACAACTTCTTCTTCCTCGTATGTCTCTACGTAAGCCTGCTCTTCTTCGTCAGCCTCTGTCTGTGCGGGGGTCTCCGTCTGCTCTGTTGTTGCTGCTGTTTCTTCTGCCTCTGTCTCCTCGGCTTCTGTCTCTTCCGTGACGATGATCTCGGGCTTCTCTTCGGTGAGGCAGGCGCTCATTACGTATGCTTCGCCGCCGAGGAATTCGATCCTGCTCCACTGTCCGTCTTCGGAAATACCCGTTACGTGAACTTCCTTGCCGTAGTACATGGTACCTGCGACGTGACCGTCGGACTCGGGAGTCGTCCTGATGGAGAACTCTGCCGTTGCATATCTTGTGAGGTCTTCGGATACGAAAACGGTCTCTTCTTCGGGTTCGGCTATCTCTTCTTCTGCTGCGGGAGCCTCGACCTCGTTCTTCGAGGCCTGCTGCTCTTCAAAGAGATCCTGAACAGAGAGGAACGTCTTCTCGATCGTCTCGTGGGAAACGGGGGTTGCCGTTAACGCTTCCTCGGGCAATCCGGCACCGTCAAGGCTGCAGGCTCCGAACACGATGGTGGAAGCCGCCAGTAATGCAAGTGTCCTTTTAAATCCTTTGCTCATCATTTTCATTCACCTCACAGCCTCATTTTATTATTTAATTTGTTAACTCCTTTTCCTTCGGATGAACGATTTGTTAACAAACCGCCAACACTTGGAAAACAAGCGTTTAAAAGGCCTTTAATAATAAAATTCCCTTAATAATTGGAAGTATTTGTTTAGATGATGTATTATGAAATCCGTCAGAGGCTAGAGCATGGAAAAGAAACACATCAGCGACAGATTTACATCGGCACAGATAATACCTGCGGGTTTTCTCTTACTGATCCTTATCGGGACCATTCTTCTGCTCCTGCCCTTCTCCACGGCGCCCGGGGAGACCACTACCCCCCTGACCGCCCTTTTCACGTCAACTACCAGCGTCTGCGTTACGGGCCTTGTGGTCACGGATACCTATTCCCACTGGTCCCTCTTCGGCAAGATCGTAATACTGTGTCTGATACAGCTGGGAGGCCTTGGCATAATCGCCGTCACTTCCCTGATCGCCCTCATCCTCCAGAAGAGATTCTCTCTCCGGGAGCGCGTCCTCATAATGGATGCCTTCGATCTGGGATCCCTCGCGGGACTCGTCAAATTCCTCATGAAGGTCATCAAGGGCACCTTCGCGGTGGAGCTCACGGGAACCGCCTTCTACATGATAAGATTCGTCCCCCTCTACGGACCCGTTAAGGGGACCTGGATATCCTTCTTCACGGCGGTTTCCGCCTTCTGTAACGCGGGCATAGACATCATAGGCCCCGACAGCCTTATCTCCTATCAGAACGATCCTTTGATCCTTTTGGTGACCATGGCCCTTATAATACTGGGCGGCCTGGGATTCGTGGTCTGGTTCGATTTCATATCCGAAGGCTACCGTGCCGTCGATAAGAAGTACGGACCCCTCCGCATCTGGAAAAGGCTCGGGGAGCACACGAAGCTCGTTATCGTATTGACCCTGGTGTTCATATTATCCGGCGCCTTATTCGTATTCCTTATGGAGCACGATAACCCGGAGACCTTGGGGGGCATGACTCTCTCCGGGAAGATCTTGAATTCCCTGTTCCAGTCCGTCACCTTCAGGACCGCGGGATTCGCGGCGGTTCCCCAGCAGGGTCTTTACCAGTCCACCGCCTTCCTGGGATGCTTCTACATGTTCGTGGGCGGCTCCCCCGTGGGAACTGCGGGCGGTGTCAAGACGGTCACCATCTTCATCTTGCTCCTTAACACCCTCACTTATATCAAGCACAGGGATTCCACCACGGTATTTAACAGGAACGTCAATTCTTCATTGATAAAGAAGGCCTCGGCGATCGTTACCGTGAACCTTTTCTTCACAGTATTCTTCACGGTGCTCCTCCTGGCCTCCGATAACTCCATCGCCCTGTCCGACGCCATCTATGAGACGGCAAGCGCCGTGGCCACGGTGGGATTATCGAGAAATCTTACTTCATCGTTAAACGGATTTGGTAGAATCATTATAATAATAGCCATGTACCTGGGAAGGATAGGACCGATCTCCATCGCCCTGTTCTTCACGGGCAAGTCCTCCGGCAAGGAGATAAAGCTTGCCGAGGGCAAATACTACGTAGGATAAAGGAGCGTACTTATCTATGTACAAGTCTTTTGCCATATTGGGAATGGGAAGATACGGACAGGAACTGGCGAAGTCCCTGTATGATAACGGAGCAGACGTGCTCATCGCCGACGACGACAGTGAGCTGATAAACCAGCTGGCTCCGAACGCCACCTATGCGGTCTGCACGGATCTCGCCGAACCCGATAACCTGGCGGACCTGGGTCTGTCCAATATGGACGTGGTGGTGGTCTGCATGTCCAGGCACGTGGAGGCCAGCGTCATGTGCGCCATGTATGCCAAGGAGGCGGGCGTTCCCATGGTGGTCGCCAAGGCTAGCTCCGAGAGGATGGGAAAGCTCCTTAAGAAGGTGGGTGCCGACAAGATCACCTATGTCGAGGAGGAGGCCGCAAGACGCGCCGCCAACCACCTCGTATCCGACAATCTCCTGGAGTACTTCGACCTTTCCGATAACCTCTGCATGATCGACATGAAGCCCAGGGCGGAATGGATCGGCAAGAACGTCAAGGAATTGAAGCTCCGCGACAAGTTCGGAATCAATATCGTAGCCGTCAAGAAGGGGACCTCCTCCTTCCCGGTGGATCCCGATGCTCCCATCGAGGATGATATCGAGCTTTTGATCGCCATTAACAAAAACAACGTAAAGAAGATCTTGTGAGGCAATGAAGATGCTCGGTTTCCAAAAGAAGGACGAAGGTTTGAAGATAATCATCGTGGGCGCCGGTAAGGTGGGCGCCACCCTGGTACAGAAGCTCCGTAACGAGGGTCACGACATTACGATAGTCGACAAGAACGCCGATAAGGTCAACAACCTTTCCGACTCCTTCGACATCATGGGAGTCGTGGGAAACGGCGCCAGCTACACCACACAGAAGGACGCCGGCATCGACAATGCGGATCTCATAATCGCCGTAACGGAATCGGACGAGCTCAATCTCCTTTGCTGCACCATAGCAAAGCAGTTCAGCAACTGTTCCTCCATCGCCAGGGTCAGGACCCCCGACTACAGTAAAGAGGTGGGGTACCTGCGCGAGCGTCTGGGACTTGCCAGGATCATCAATCCCGAGCTGGAGTCCGCCAAGGAGATGGCGCGAATCCTCTATCTCCCCACCGCCCTGGAGGTCAACTCCTTCGCCCACGGTCAGGCGGAGATGGTAAAGATAAAGATCCCCGAGGGGAACAGGATAGTGGGTAAGACCATCGCCTACCTGGGCATGAACATAACGAACGATATCCTCATCTGTGCCGTCGAGAGAAACGGCGAGGTGACGATCCCTTCAGGTAACTTCGAACTGGCGGCGGGGGACCTTATATCCTTCGTCTCCACAAGAAAGGCGGGAGCCTATTTCCTCAAGGAGATCGGCTTCGATACCAAGCAGGTAAAGAACGCCATGATCATCGGCGGCGGAAGGGCTTCCTTCTACCTTGCCGACCAGCTCCTCAAGAACGGCATCAGCGTTAAGATCCTGGAGAGGAGCCGCGAGAGGTGCGAAGAGCTCACCACTCTCCTTCCCAAGGCCGTCATAATAAACGGCGACGGAACGAACCCCGACCTTCTGAGGGAAGAGGGCATCGCGGATGTGGACGCCTTCATCCCCCTTACGGGTATCGACGAGCAGAACGTAATGCTCACCCTCCACGCCAAGAGGCTTTCCTCTGCGAAGGTAATAACGAAGATCAACAGGACCAGGTTCACTGAGATCGTAAACGATCTGGATCTGGGATCCGTCGTATATCCCAAGTTCATAACCTCCGAGTCCATCGTGGCCTATGTACGAGCCCTGACGGCAACGAAGGGAAGCGATATAGAGACCTTGTATCACATTTTCGATTCCAGGGCCGAGGCCATAGAGTTCAAAGTGCAGGAGACCTCCGGGGTAACGGGTATCCCCCTCCGGGACCTGCAGCTTAAGAAGGACCTTCTCATCGCCTTTATCGCCCACGACGGCAAGATAATAATCCCCACCGGCGATGACGTGATAAGCGAAGGCGACACCATGATGGTGGTATCCACGAAGACCGGATTCAAAGAGATCGGGGACATCCTGAAATGAATCTGTCGGTAATAAGGTACATCCTCTGTCAGGTAATGAAGATCGAGGGAGCCCTCCTGCTCCTCCCCCTTCTCGTATCCATCATCTATAACGACGGTTGCACCCTCTGGTTTGCCGTCGTGGCCGCTGCGGTACTCGTTGTGGGTTCCCTGGGGACCATAAGGAAGCCCAAGGACTCCACCATCTATCTCAAGGAAGGATGCGTCGCCACGGCCCTCAGCTGGATCGTATTAAGTATCTTCGGCGCCCTCCCCTTCTTTCTCAGCGGATCCATCCCCGACATAACGAACGCCCTCTTCGAGACGGTATCGGGCTTCACCACCACGGGAGCCAGCATCCTGAACGAAGTGGAATCCCTTCCCGCCTCCATCCTCTTCTGGAGGAGCTTCACCCACTGGATCGGCGGCATGGGAGTACTTGTATTCCTCCTTGCGGTCATCCCCATGAGCGGCGGCTCCAACATCAACCTGATGCGCGCGGAAAGCCCGGGACCTTCTGTCAGCAAGCTGGTGCCCAAGATCAAGACCACCGCCCGGGTACTCTATCTCATCTACCTCGCCCTCACCGTTTTGGAGGTGATCCTCCTCCTTGCGGGAGGTATGCCCGTGTTCGACAGCCTCACCCTTTCCTTCGGTACGGCTGGAACCGGAGGCTTCGGCATTAAGAACGACAGCTTCGCGAGCTACACCCCCTACGTTCAGTGGGTGGCGGGCATCTTCATGATGCTCTTCGGTATCAACTTCAACTTCTACTACTTCCTCCTGCTGCGCCAGTTCTCCAAGGCCTTCTCCATGGAGGAAGTGAGGAAATACGTGATCATCGTGATCGCGGCGGTAACGGTCATCTTCCTCAACATCATCCACATGTACGAGAATGCCTTCACGGCCCTGACCCACGCCTTCTTCCAGGTAACGTCCCTCATGTCATCCACGGGATTCGCCTCCGCGGATTTTGACCTGTGGCCCACCACCTCCAAGTTCGTGCTGATCATCCTCATGATCGTGGGAGCCTGCGCAGGAAGCACCGGCGGCGGCGTCAAGGTGTCCAGGTTCATCGTGCTCTTTAAATCCATCAGGAAGGAATTCAGTTCCTATATCCACCCCAGGATCGTCAATAAGATAAACATGGATAAGCGCCCCGTGGAACACGAGGTGGTCAGGTCCATCAACGTTTACCTCATCACCTTCCTTGCGGTGCTCATAACCTCGATCTTCCTGATCTCCTTCGACGGATTCGATCTGACCACGTCCTTCACCGCAGTCCTTGCGACCCTCAATAATATAGGTCCCGGGCTTGCAGCCGTGGGACCCACATGTAATTATTCCATCTTCGGGATCTTCTCAAAGTATGTCCTGATCTTCGACATGCTGGCAGGAAGGCTGGAGCTGTATCCCATGCTCCTGCTCTTTTATCCCGCCCTCTGGCGCAGGAGATAAAGTGTTATATGTACACGCCCTTCTGAACCCTTTGC
>DNAE01000162.1 GCA_003543635.1 Clostridiales bacterium
GAATGAAAATCGGTCGAGTTTTGCACATTTTAAAGGGATGCCCCAAGTGAATTTAATCACTTTTGAGACATCCCCTTTGTTGTTATCGATCTTAAGAATGATCAGGGCTTGGGATAGCCGAGCTCGCTGATAAGGTCCTTGACCATCTGGATCTTCTTATCACTTGTGCTGGTCGTGTAGATAACGACGAATGTGTCACCTGTGTAGTAGAAGCCGCCATAGAAATCATCATCGATGAAATCATTGGAATCACCCTCACCGTTAAGGAGGATATAACCGAAGTCCTTACCGGTAACTACCTTTGTCTTACCGGAGAAGTCCTTGTCATCCATCATGTCATCGTAAAGATCCTTGATATCATCGAACTGATCAAATGCATCGTCTTCATCATCATACTGATAGCAATATGCAGTGATATCATCATAGTAGGAGCAATACTTGTAGTCGCTTCCCTTGTCCTCGTTGTAATCATCATCATCGAGGTCAAGTGCAGACTCGAGAGCCTTGCCGAAGTCCTTGGGCTTGATGGGCTTGATCTTGGAGCATGCTGCCATGGGGATAGCCATTGCACCGATGAGGAACAATGACACGATCTTCTTAACTGTCTTGTTCATAACAATTCTCCTTATTCTTTTTAGAATCAGTTATATATTACACGCGTAGGTGCAATAAATCAATTATTATTGCGGATCAGTTCACATGCCGCAAGGGCAGCGACCGCTCCGTCGGATGCGGCCGTCGTAAGCTGCCTTACCCTCTTTGTCCTGATGTCGCCTGCACAGAATATTCCCTTAACATTGGTGAGACAGTCCTCGGAAGAAACGATATATCCCGAGGGATCCGTTTCCACCAGATCCGCAAAAACACCGGATGAGGGGACCTGACCGACGGCGACGAATATGCCGTCCACTTCGATCTCCCTTAAGGAACCGTCCTTCCTGCTCTCCAGGACCACCCCGGATATCCGATCTTCTCCCTTCAGGTCCTTGACCACATAAGAAAGCACCTGCTCGATATTCTCCCTCGATACGAGCCTTCCGGAAAGAGATGCGTCTGCGCGGTACTCGTCTCTCCTGTGGACGATATAGACCTTCTCGCAAAGATCCGAAAGGTACAGGGCATCTTCCAGGGCGGTATTTCCGCCGCCGATCACGGCAACGGTCTTTCCCTTGTAGAAGGTTCCGTCGCAGGTGGCGCAGTATGAGATACCGCGGCCCTCGAACTTCTCTTCCCCCGCGATCCCCAGGTGTCTGTTCTTTGCGCCGGCGGCAATGATCAGGCACTTGCCGGTCTCTTCCGTTCCGTATTCGCCCTTTACTTTAAAACCGGAATCGAAGTCGCCCTCCACGGAGCTTATCTTATCGAATTCCACACGGGCTCCCAGTGCAGCCGCCTGCTCATAAAGACCGGTGGCAAACTCGAATCCCGAAATGTTCTTTATTCCGGGGTAATTCTCTATCTCGGGGGTGTTGATTATCTGTCCGCCGTAGGAGTCGGATTCAAAGACCGTAACCTCCATACCTGCTCTTCTTGCATAGATGGCAGCCGTAAGACCTGCCGTTCCCGCTCCGATGATGATGACGTCACTCATGGTCATTACCTCTCTTCTTTAAAGATATGATCACGGAGCTTCTTGTCGAGGTCCGGTCGGGCACGAGCTATTGACAGGATCTTGCCGTCTGCGTCGATAAAGCAATGCTCACTATGCCCGACCGCTCTAACCTCTGAACTTACCTTATCACGAACCTCGTATTCGATGTACAGGCGAACTCCGGTATATTTGGTGAATTTCAGGTGCAAAACTACGGTATCGTAGAACTTTGCCATGGTCTTGAATTCCGCTTCCACGCGGGTGACGGGACTTATTATCCCCGCCTCCTCCAGCTCCTTATAACCCATTCCGATCTTGTCGAAGACATGGATCCTGGCCTCTTCAAACCACCTTATGTAGTTCGAGTGATGGACAACGCCCATCTGGTCCGTCTCGTAGTACTGCACCACGTGCTCATACAGGGGTAACTCTTCCATATCCGTCTCCCGTCTTTTCCTTTATGAAATCAACTATGTCGCCAAAATAATCGTATCTCACGGGCTCATTCTGTATCTCGTGACGGTAGTGCCCGTAATTGACCACCGTGACATCACGTCCGGTTCCCTTTATTATGTCGGCGACCTTCTGCGCGCCCTTGCCGTATCCCGCAACCGGATCATCCTCTCCGTAGGTGATCAGCACGGGGGCAAAGGAAGCGTGATCATAGCAATCTTCCTTCTGCATCCTGACAACAAGGGTAAAAAGATCCGTGAATCCCTTGCAGGTAAACAGGAATCCCGCCAGGGGGTCTTCACAGTATTTAGAGACCTCCGTCCCGTCGGAGCTTACCCAGTCAAAGTCGGTCACGGGATGCTCTATCCTCTTGTTATAGTTTCCGAATGCTATCTTGTTTAAGAGCTTTCCGGGTTTTCTCTTCATTCCGAAGACACCGAACAATTTGGATAGGCCGAGACCCAAGTTTGCCGCGGGCTCGGGGCCCATGGTGGATGCAAAGACAAATGCATCGAATTCCTTGCCCCATTCTGGAGTTATATAGATGTTACGGACAACAAAGGAACCCATACTGTGACCATAAAGGATCATGGGTAATCTTCCGTCATCGCAAAACCTTTCCACGGCCTTGGAATGGAGCGTCATCTCATCTTTAAGTATCCCCATGGCCGCATCTTCGGCCTGCCCGAAAAATCCGAGGGGCATCCCCTTATCCTTATTGAGCTCATACGTCTTCCCGTGGCCGAGCATATCCATTCCGCAGACATGATATCCGTTCCTGTTGAAGAAACCGGTCATCTCGGAATACCTGCCGAAGTAGTCTGCCATACCGTGGCAGATCTGGATCACTCCCCGGGGGGAGGGATCGTCCGTCGGGCAGAAGAAAGCGGCGATCTTACAGCCTTCACCTGCGGCGGCATCAAATGTGATCTTCTCAATTTCCATGTACTGATTATATCATGTTAAAAAAAAAGGAATCATGGTATAATCAAACATGCATATCAAAAGATATTTATCTTAAAGGAGGATATTATGAGAAAATTCAGATCATTGATCTCAATAGCACTCGTTGCTTCAATGGCCCTCTCCCTCACAGGTTGCGCAGGCGGCGCATCCTTCGGGCCCAAGGGTCTTGCAAAGTATGCAAAGGATTTCGGCGCCGAGCTCTACACCGACTACGAGGATTGGCAGGACGACCTTAACGACGATGAAGCTCCCAAGGGGATTGAAGACGGTCTTTACGTAAATGCTAAGGGCGACGATGTCAAGGAAGCCATCAAGAAAGTCGACGATCTCTCCGAATACTACGAAAAGACCATGAAGGAAGCAACTGTCTTTATCGTAGGCAATGATAAGTCGGATCACGAGTTTGGCACAATCTTCATTTCCGCAACATACGATTCCAAGGATTCCGCACTCGATGCATATGAGGATATTGCCGATATGTTAGAGGACGAGGATAGTGACTACTACGACAAGCACGACTTCGACGA
>DNAE01000229.1:0-1850 GCA_003543635.1 Clostridiales bacterium
TTGGAAAGCTCCCTGACCCTTCCGTACCAGCCCGCGGGGGAGGAGATATGCTCCTGGGCCTTAAGGTATTTCCTGATCCTCGGGTCTCCGTTTTGGTCTATGTCGAAAAGTCCCATCCGCGCAAGTCCCGGGAAGGGAGCATCGGAGTAGGACAAGACGGCGGCAAGGGTGTTGCTGCCCTCGTCGTTAAAGCTTTGGGCGTCGGGCGCTTCCCCGATGCCGAAACTGTCAAGAACTACAAGAAAAACGCGCTTTCCCATAAATGCCTCCGTCAATTAATCAGTAATTATCTTCTTAAATTATAACCGATTATGAATTATAATAACCGTTATGGATGACAATAGCGAAATAAGTTTTATTGATATGGATCTGTCCCCGGAGATCATGGGGGCACTTAAGAAGATGGGCGTAAAAAGGCCCACGACAGTACAGCAGAAAGCCATTCCTCTCCTTATGGATAACATGAGCCTTATAGCGAAGGCTCCCACCGGAACTGGAAAGACCTTTGCCTTCTCGATACCGATCCTGGAGTACCTTAACATGAAGGCCGATTTTGTTCAGGCTCTGATCCTTTGTCCCACCAGGGAACTTGCCCTTCAGATAACCTCGGAGATCAAGGGCCTTGCCAGGAACATCAAGGGGTTCCATGCCTGCGCCATAATCGGCGGACAGAGCATGAAGATCCAAAGCGAGAAGCTTGCAAAGAAGCCCCAGGTGGTGGTGGCGACGCCGGGAAGGCTCCTGGATCTTTGCAGCAGGAATATGATCGACATAAGCGACATCTATACCCTCGTCCTGGACGAGGCGGACGAGATGCTGAAGATGGGTTTCATCAGGGACATCAAGAGGATAATCGCCCTCACTCCCGAGGATAAGCAGATGGCTCTTTTCTCCGCCACCATGCCCAGGGAGATCCTGGATATCACCTGGCAGTTCATGGAGGGTGCGGCCGAGATCGACGTAATGCCCAAGGCCGAAGACCATCCCGATATCGACGAGTTCCTCATCGAGATACCCGATAAGGACAAGACCGAGGCCATAGTAAAGATCATGGACGAGAAGGGAATAAAGAAGGCCATAGTCTTCTGCAACACCAAGGTCCAGACGGAGAAGGTCACGGCTAAGCTCACCGCCGCGGGAATATCCTGTAAGCTTCTCCACGGAAGCATCGGCCAGGGCACCAGGAACAGGGTCATGGACGCCTACAGGAAGAATAAGTTCAACGTTCTCGTGGCAACGGATGTCATCGCCAGGGGGATCGACGTGGACGACGTGGAAGCGGTATTCAACTACGAGATACCCAACGAGAACGAATTCTATCTCCACAGGATCGGAAGGACCGGAAGAGCGGGAAGGAGCGGAGCCGCCTATTCCCTCGTCTCCTATAAGGAACGTCCCAGGATGGAAGAGATAATAAGATATACCGCCTGCGACCCTCAGAAGATCGAAATCAAATTTACATAAAAACAATAAATCTATAATAAAATGCAACCTTCGATAAGTTACAATTAAGCAAGTAACGTGATCGGAGGTTTTATTATGTCTCGATTGACCCTGGACTGGAATAAATACAGGCAGACCGCCGTTAATGCAGCCTGCGAAGGTGCGGTGCTCTTGAAGAACGACCGCAATGCACTTCCCGTTAAGACGGGGGCATCCGTGGCGGTGTTCGGACGTATGCAGTCCAACTACTATAAGAGCGGAACGGGTTCCGGCGGAATGGTAAATACCGGTCACGTCACGGATATTTTCGAAGGACTTTCAAACGACCCCGATATCAAGGTTGACCTCGAATTAAAGAAGATATACGAAGAGTGGGAGGCCGTGAACCCGGTGGACCCCGGTGTGGG
>DNAE01000229.1:1916-3576 GCA_003543635.1 Clostridiales bacterium
TGGGGCAATGAGAGATGGTCCCAGGATGAGATGCCCTTAAGCGATGAGACGGTGAGAAGTGCCGCCGGAAGATGCGACGTTGCGATCATCGTTATCGCAAGGACCGCGGGAGAAGACCGGGACAACACCAAGGACAGGGGCTCCTACTATCTCACAGAGGGCGAGGAGGATATGCTCCGCAAGGTCTGCGCTGATTTTGATAAGACAATAGTCCTCCTTAACACGGGCAATATAATCGACATGTCCTTTGTGGAGGAATTCGATCCCTCCGCAGTTATGTATGTTTGGCAGGCAGGCGTCATCGGAGGCGTTGCGGTGGCTGATCTGGTAACGGGAAAGGCCGTGCCCTCGGGTTGCCTTACGGACACCATAGCAAAAGACCTCAACGACTACCCCTCCACGGCGGACTTCGGAGCCGGAGATAAGCTCCGGGATCTTTACAGGGAGGACGTCTTTGTGGGATACAGATATTTTTCCACCTTTGCACCGGAGAAGGTCCTCTATCCCTTCGGCTTCGGCCTTTCCTATACGGAGTTCGCCTTCTCTGATATCCTTCTCGAGAACGAGGGAACGGATGTTAAGGTCACCTTAAAGGTCAAGAATACCGGCAAGACGGAGGGCAAGAAGACGGTAATGCTCTTTGCGAAGGCCCCCGCCGGAGCGATCTGCAAACCCGCGATGCTACTTGTCGCCTTCACGAAGACGAAGCTCCTTTTCCCGGGGGAGGAATGCACCGTAAGCCTTTCCGCCACGGCGGACAGGTTCGCTTCCTTCGACGACGACGGAAGGGCCGGCCTTGGAACGGGTTGGATCCTCGAGAAGGGCGAATACGTTTTCTTTGCGGGAAGCAATGTGAGCGATAACGAGATCGCAGGATCCTTTACACTTGATAACAACATCCTCCTGGAGTCCCTGGAGAATGCCCTTGCCCCCGTGGAACCCTTCGAGAGGATGATCATCGGGGAGGACGGCGCCCCCGCATATGAGCCCGTTCCCCTTAGGGATAAGGACTACCTGAAGACTAGGGAGGAACGTATCCCGGAGGAGATCCCACAGACGGGAGATCGGGGCATCAAGCTCATCGATGTTAAGAACGGAAAGAATACCATGGACGAGTTCGTCGCCCAGATGTCGGACGAGGATCTTGCCCTGATCATAAGGGGAGAGGGAATGAGCTCCCCCAAGGTCACCACGGGAACTGCGGCCGCTTACTGCGGTATCTCCAAGGAATTGAAGGAGATGGGAATTCCCACCGTCTGCTGTGACGACGGTCCCTCGGGAATGAGACTGGACAGCGGTAAGAAGGCCTTCGCCATGCCCAACGGAACGTGCCTTGCCTGCTCCTTTAACGAGGAGCTGATGGAGGAATTGTTCTCCTATTTCGGAATGGAGATGATGTCCAACATGGTGGACGTTATCCTCGGCCCCGGCATCAATATCCACAGGAATCCCTTGAACGGCAGGAACTTCGAATATTTCTCGGAGGATCCCCTGGTGACGGGAAGGATCGCCTGCGCCCAGCTCAAGGGCTTGCACAAATATCCCGTGACCGCCACGATCAAGCATTTCTGCGCCAATAACAGGGAGACGAGAAGAAGGGAGATGGACTCCGTCGTTTCCGGAAGAGCCCTCAGGGAGATCTACTTGAAGCCCTTCGAGA
>DNAE01000217.1 GCA_003543635.1 Clostridiales bacterium
AAGGAGAAGCCCATGAGCGAGCTGGCAGCCCCCGTTGTCTTCTATCCCCAGGTGCTCAAGAATGTCAGGGTAAAGAGCAAGCCCGACGCCCAGAACGATCCCGATGTTCAGAAGGCTGTTGAGGAGGTCAGTAAGGCCTTGGGTGACAGCGGAAGGATCCTGGTGAGGGAGAGCGGCACGGAACCCGTGATAAGGGTCATGGTGGAGGCCGACACCGAGGAGATCTGCGAAAAGTATGTGGATTCGGTGATCGAAGTCATCAAGGCCAAGGGCCATCTCGAAGAATGATAACAAGAGGGGCTGTTTCAAAACAAAATTGAGATAGCCCCTAAAATTTGCAAAAGAAAATGGGTCCCGAAGGGCCCATTTATTGTTAGAATGAACAAGACATCCCTGTCGGCTCCCGAAAATACGGCATCTCTCACTCTCTGTCGTGTTAATCCCGCCCCCCGGATGTTACTATTCTGCTCGAAAGGAGGACCTCTATGGACCAGATTAAGATAGGATCCCTTCTAAGGGAACTTCGTAACGAACATAACTTATCTCAGGAACAGCTTGCAGAGAAGTTTAATGTCTCATCGAGATCTATCTCAAGATGGGAGAATGGTAACACAATGCCGGATATCAGCATAATGATAGAACTGGCAGATTTTTACGACATTGACATCCGCGAACTTCTGAGCGGAGAAAGGGAGAGTGATAAAATGGATGAAAATCTGAAAGAAACATTGGTAATGGTAGCAGACTATACCGAGGAAGAAAAAGCAAAGATATTAAAGAAAGTCTATATCTGCGGACAAGGCTCCCTTATCTGTTCGGTAGCCTCGATGCTGGTATTTTTCATTAACCCATTCCTGGGATACAAACTGGCCCTCACGCCGTTCCTTCTGATACTGGCCTGCGGGATCTTCGCCATCAACACGATAATGTCAGGTCTTCAGCTCAAAGGAAGGATGAGCAAGGAGCGCAACAAGAAGATGATCAGGATCACCGTAGCCATCTGGGTGGTAATAACAGTACTGATCCTCATATTTATAACGTTCATCCTGCCCGTCCTCCTCGTTAATGCAATGGGATCTTTTTAGGTCTGCTTATCCAAGCAATTTGCACATTTTAAAGGGATGCCCTCATTTCTCTTGATCGGGTAATGCGTCTTCGAGGGACTCCTCGATCTGCGATTCCCAGGGGTTTCCCATGGATGCGTCAAATCCCTCAAGGAGATATTCATCCGGGATGTAATCGTGGATGTCAAGATCCAGATGCCAGTTGCAGAAATAGATACCCACATAGGTGATGGATCTGCCGTCCCAGCCCTCCTCGGGTACCATGGCGTATACGAAGCCGGAATAGTCGTCACACATCATGGCCACGAGATCGTACCCGTCGGGTTCATCCGTGACGGTATAGATCCCCTTGTAATCCTCTATTCCGATATCCCTGAGGCGGGAGGATTCGGCTTCGAACTGTGCGTCGTCATATTTAACGGTCATATATACCACATACTGGGCATCCCAGGGGTTGTAATAGGTGAGCTGGTATTCGGTGACGTCAAGTCCGTCGAGATCCCGGGGGAGTACGTCGAACAGCTCGGCTGTTCCCCATCCGGCCTCACCCTTATCCTTATCTCCGTGGATATACTGGTGGTAGGTGGCGGGGTCTGTCTCCACCTTTATCCTCGACATGAACATATCGAAGAACAGCAGGCCTCCCACGATGAGAGTCATAAAGATAAAGTATGCCGCCACCGCCGCCAACACCGAGGTGATGACTATTATGGTGATCATAAAGCCCTTATTCTTGACGAGTTTTGACAGGATGCCCGTAACATATAACGTTATGAAGGCCATTATGAGTAATCCCGCAAAGGTCAATATGACGGGCATGATCCCCATGGTATTGTCCTGCAGTCCCTTCAGCTCGAACAGCAGTGCCAGGAACAGGATGCATACCCCCGTGATGCTCACCGCCTGGATCATGCCCAAAAGGGAGCTTTTCTCGTTCCTGGCATAATCGGCCATCTTATCCGCTACTTCTCTAACCTCTTTATTCATGACATCGCTTTTCCTTTCTCCGTCGATGATCTCTCTTACATCAACGCCGTAGAAGTCTGCGATCTCGGCAAGCAGCGAGATATCCGGCAGGTTGGCTCCGGTCTCCCAGCGCGACACCGATCTGGAACTCACATTGAAATGAGCTGCAAGTTGTTCCTGTGTCATATTCTTCTCGTTGCGTAGTGTCTTGAGAAATCGTCCTGTTTTTTTCTGGTCCAAGGATTCTTGCCTCCTTTCGCGATGTCATTCTATTTGAGGGGCCCTTTGAAGTCCACGACACAAAGCGAGAGTTGCCGTTTTTACGCGGCAGGACGCGGTGTGTCCGGTGATCAAATGCTCCTTCTGAAGCTTAATTCTATCACAAGAACCCCGTTCTCAACGGAGGAGCCGATGGTGCCGCCGTTCTTGTCCGTGAGTTCCTTTGCTATGGAAAAACCCAGACCCGTGGACTCGGTTCCGTCATTTACGGTGTAATACCTGTCGAAAAGCCTGGCGGCGGAAACCGGGGTGAGGTGATCCGTCCGGTTGGAAAAGCGCGCCCGTCCTTCGGGGGAGAGGGATACCTTGAGATCTCCCTCCGTATATTTGATGGCATTGGATATTATGTTCTCTAAGATCCTGGCCAGATCCCGCGGGGAACAGAAGACGGGGACCTCGGTCTCGGGGAGGTCCGCTTCGGGTTCGATACCCCTTTTGACCAGAGAGCCGTAGAAGGAGATGATGCATTCCTCCACGGCCCGCCTCATGTCCGTAACCTCAAGGGAGCTGTTTTCCTCCTTTGAAGATCCCGACTTGTCGGTGACGGTGGTGTATTTGAACAGCTCCTCCGTCAGATCCGTCAGCGCCTCGGTCCTGTTCTTTATCCTGGCAAGATACTGCTTTCTGACCTCCTCATCCTGCTCCTCTTCCAGAAGATCGAGATAGGAGTTTATCGCCGTTAACGGCGTCCTCAGATCGTGGGAGATATTCGTTACGGCTTCCTTGACGGTCCTGTTGCCGTTCTCGTATTTGACGTGTTCCAGGCGGAGCTGCTTTATGTTCTCGTTCAGGGAAACGGCGCAGTTTACCGCATGCCTGTCCTTTGTGGAAAGGGTGACGGGAACTCCTGTCTTTCCGCTTATCTGATCCTTTATGTCGCCCGTGAGTTCGTCGTACCCCTTTTGAAGAAGGACGACTTTAATGCCGAGGATCACGGCGGTTATAAGAAGGAGGATACACGCTACGATCAGATATACCATGAACCGATTATATCAGAAATCAGTTGAGCTCTTTACGGTTAAAGATGAAGGCTCCCGCCACGGATACGCCGATCATGAGAAGCAGTTGTGTTCCGCAGGAGATCAGGATCACGGTCTTCGTGGGGGTTATGTAGCAGATATGTTCTGCGTAACAGAGGGAGGGATTCAGGTAGGATAGCCCCAGAAGGATGTCCCGTGCGGGTCCCTTGGGTACGAACGGGATCTCGGGCCCCGTGAACAGATCTATCTCCCTGCCTTCGATGAGGAAGCGGGGACGGAGGGTCAACGGATCTATCTCCATTGTCGCATCCATTCCGTTTTGAGATGCTTCCCTGAACATGGCGAATGCTTCTGATCCCGTATCGATCTCCCTTTCTCCTGTTGCGAGAAGAGAGACCGTGGCGGGAGCTATTATCCGGGAGTTTGCCAGCACCAGTATAAAGGCGGCTATGATGGCCACGGTCCTTCTTCCGAAGGTGAAGAGAACGGATAAGACCATGACGGAATAGGAGATCACGATGATAAGCTCCAAAAGACAGTGGTGGAGCAGGGCGGGGAGATACAAGGGCGGATGCCACCCGCGGAAAAGACAGCCCAGAAGGGAGCCCGTCACCGCCATAAGGAACGATATAACGGATACCGCCACCACCAGCAAAAGACAGACCGAAAAGATCGTTCTCTTCCTGTGGCCGCAGGAAACGATGTTCCTTACGGTGCCGTCGGAAAACAACCGCCCCAGAAAAAGCGTGACAAAGAGGGAGGTGAGAAGGGACGGGATGGCGAACATGGATTCCATGACACCGTGA
>DNAE01000231.1 GCA_003543635.1 Clostridiales bacterium
GCCAACCAGAGCAACTGCATCGCAGGTTCATTGGAGATCAACTCCTCTGATAAGGGAGCGAGATTCATAAGATTCTGCGACTGTTTCAATATCC
The DNA here is from genome assembly GCA_003543635.1 of Clostridiales bacterium. Lineage (GTDB taxonomy): Bacteria > Bacillota > Clostridia > Saccharofermentanales > Saccharofermentanaceae > Saccharofermentans. The sequence continues at coordinate 95 of DNAE01000231.1, forward strand.
CCCTGGTGACCCTTGTGGACGTTCCCGCTTTCATGCCGGGATCCAATCAGGAGCATAACGGTATCATAAGGCACGGGGCAAAGCTTCTTTATGCATTCTCCGAGGCTTCCGTTCCCAAGATATCCATCATCATGCGTAAGGCATACGGCGGAGCTTATATAGCAATGAATTCCAAGGGCCTGGGCGCCGATGTGGTCTATGCATGGCCCATCGCCGAGATCGCCGTAATGGGTGCTTCCGGAGCCGTTTCCATCATCGGCAGGAAGGCTATTTCCGAGGCTGAGGATAAGGATGCCAAGAGAAATGAGCTCATCGACGAATATAACGATAAGTTCATGAATCCCTACGTTGCGGCTTCCAGGGGATATGTTGATGAGGTAATACTTCCCTCGGAGACAAGATCCAAGATAGTTTCCGCTCTCAATATGCTTGAGGGTAAGTTCGAGGATCGTCCCTATAAGAAACACGGTAATATACCGCTCTGACAGGAGGACATATTATGGATAAAGAAGAGATCGTAGCCATGGCGGTCGCCTGTATAGCAGAACAGACAGGCACCGACATGAAGAACGTAAGGGTCCTGAGCTTCAAGGAGATAGTCAAGAGCCCTTTGATGCAGTACATCAGCGATAACGATATCAAGTATAAGAAATACGAACTGGAGGATGAAGCCATATGAGTAAATACAAGATCACACTGAACGGAAAAGAATACGAGATGGAAGTGGAGCTCATGGACGGAAGTGCACCCGCACCCGTAAAGAAGGAGGCTCCCGCCAAGGAGACGGTAAAGAAGGAAGCTCCCGTTTCTTCTTCCGCCGCAGGTGCCGTAAACAGCCCCATGCCCGGAACGATCCTTAAGGTAAATCTCCGGGAGGGCGATTCCGTCAAGGCAGGGGAGTCCGTTGTGGTACTCGAAGCCATGAAGATGGAAAATGACATCACAGCTCCCAAGGACGGAAAGATCGTAAAGCTCTCCGTTTCCAAGGGACAGACAGTCGCTGCGGGCGAGTTCCTTTTCGAGGTGGAATAAAAAATGCTTGAAATGCCGAATAAGAAACTTTGGATAACGGATACCATCCTTCGTGATGCCCATCAGTCCCACGCGGCAACGAGGATGAGGATCGAGGATATGCTCCCGGCCTGTGAGATCCTGGATAACATGGGTTACTGGTCCATCGAGTGCTGGGGAGGAGCCACCTTTGATTCCTGCATGCGTTTCCTCGGGGAGGATCCCTGGGAGAGACTTCGCACCCTTAAGAAGGCCATGCCCAAGACTCCTTTGCAGATGCTCCTGAGGGGTCAGAACCTCCTGGGTTACAGGCATTATGCCGACGATGTGGTGGAGTCCTTCTGCGGCAGGATGATCGAGAACGGAATCGATGTGGTCAGGGTGTTCGATGCCCTTAACGACGTCAGGAACATGGAAGTTGCCATGAAGGCCGTCAAGAAGTACGGTGGTACGTGTGAGGCGGCTTTAAGCTATACCACCAGCCCCGTACATAACGAGGAATACTTCGTTGAGCAAGCTAAGACACTCCAGCAGATGGGTGCGGACGTTATCTGTATCAAGGATATGGCGAACCTGCTCCTGCCAAAGGATGTTTATTCACTTGTAACTAAGCTCAAGGCTTCCGTGGATCTTCCCATACATCTTCATACCCACGATACCACCGGTACGGGATCCATGATCTACTTTGCCGCAGCTCTTGCGGGAGTCGATATAATCGACTGCGCATTGTCTCCCATGGCAACGGGTACATCCCAGCCTGCCACGGAGTCTCTTGTTGCCGGATTTAAGGGAACACCCAGGGATACGGGTCTTGATCTTACGGAACTCAATAAGGCGGCTTCCCATTTCAAGACGGTGGCCCAGAAGATGCAGGACGAGGGTATCCTCAATCCCAAGGTCCTTCGCGTAGATCCCAACACCCTTATCTATCAGGTCCCGGGTGGAATGCTCTCCAATCTCTTATCCCAGCTCAAGCAGGCTAATGCGGAGGATAAGTACGAGGAGGTTCTTGCGGAGGTTCCCAGGGTAAGGAAGGATTTCGGTTATCCGCCCCTTGTAACTCCCACATCCCAGATCGTGGGTTCCCAGGCTGTTTTCAACGTGCTCATGGGACGCTATAAGACTTTCACAAAGGAAAGTAAGATGCTCCTTCGCGGCGAATACGGCAGACTTCCCGGAGAAGTGAACGAAGAGGTAAGGAAGATGGCACTGGGTGATGAGAAGGTCATCGATTGCCGTCCCGCGGATCTTCTTGCAAACGAGATGGACGAACTTCGAGATAAGGTCAAGGACATAGCAAAAAGCGAGGAGGATGTTCTCTCTTGTGCATTGTTCCCCCAGGTTGCTCCCGACTTCATCAGGAAGAGAGATCACATCGAGGAAGTTAAAGAGATCAACGTTGTCTGGTAATAACTAACGGATGGTGGCTTCGGCCACCATTTGTTTTTATTTATTATTAGGGTATAATTATAAAGCTGCAAGGAAGTGTAGTTAGTAGATTGAGCTTCCGAATCATAGTCGGGGTCTGAATCTAGTGACTACCTCCTTGCGATAAATAATCAAAAAGGAGAAAGTCTGAATGGAAAAGATTTTCAAGACCGAGATCGCCGGTCGTCCTCTCGTAGTAGAGACCGGTAAGATCGCACAGTTCGCAAACGGTTCAGTCCTTATCAAGTATGGTGATACTGCCGTTCTTTCAACAGTCACAGCTTCTCAGTCTCCCAGGGAGGGTATCGATTTCTTCCCCCTGTCCGTTGACTACGAAGAGAAGATGTACGCAGTGGGTAAGATCCCCGGCGGTTACCTCAAGAGAGAGGGAAGACCCGGTGAGAAGGCTATCCTTACATCGAGAGTTATCGACCGTCCCATCAGGCCCCTGTTCCCCAAGGACCTCAGAAACGATGTTGTCGTTAATAACACCGTAATGGCAGTCGATCCCGATTGCTCCCCTGAGATCACGGCTATGCTCGGTACATCCATCGCCATCGCAATTTCCGATATCCCCTGGAAGGGACCCATCGGCGGCGTAGTACTCGGCCTCATCGACAACAAGACTGTTATCAACCCCACACTTGCCCAGAGAGAAGTATCTCAGATGTACGTTACCCTTGCAGGTACAAGATCCAAGATCTGCATGGTCGAGGCAGGTGCAAACGAAGTTCCCGATGACATCATGCTCCAGGCTATCGCCGACGGACACGAAGTCATCAAGGAGATCGTTAAGTTCATCGACTCCATCGTTGAGGAGATCGGCAAGCCCAAGTTCGAATACGATTCCGCTGATGTTCCCGAGGATGTATTCGCTATGGTCAAGGAGTACGGCTGGGACAAGATGAGAAAGGCCGTTCTTTCCGACGACAAGAGCGTAAGAGATGCTAATGTTGCCGCTCTTCAGGAAGAGGTAGTTGCTCTTCTCGAAGAGAAGGAGGAAGGTCTTTCTTCCTGGGCTCCCGATGCTATCTACAAGCTTGAGAAGAAGGTAGTTAGAGATTATCTCTTCAGAGAGCACGTACGTGTTGACGGCAGAAG
>DNAE01000147.1:0-10921 GCA_003543635.1 Clostridiales bacterium
CCCTGCATGTATTCGTATCTGACGACGGCTCCCGCCTCCCGGGCGATCTTGTCGGTTCCGTCGGTGGAGTTGTTGTCGTAAACGTAGATGACGGCCTCGGGAAGGGCTGCCTTGAAATCGGAAACGACCTTTCCTATGGTCTTGCTCTCGTTATAGCAGGGTATGAGTACGGCGATCTTATCCATTTTCGCCATCTCCCAGGTAGCTTTCCAAGCGTTCCCTATCATCCGATCTCATTATGAAATAACCGTGTCTGTTGGAACTGTCCGTGACTACTCCCTCGGTATCCTCGTCGATCTCCGAGGCGATGACGATATCCTTATCCTGACCCATGACCCGATCGTAGAGCTTGGCATCCTGCCCGTTCATGATGAACCTGACGGCGGCGTTGCACTTCTCTCCCCTTGAAAGGTCCGGCTTCCTGCCCAAGGCGGTGTCGATGACCGCACGGACGAAGTCCACTCCGGTGGAAAGATACACCAGGTCGCTTCCGATGAAGTCGCCCCCCATCCTTCCGCCGATCTCGATGATCCTGACAACGCCCTCATCGGAGATCTTAAGCTCCGTATGGGAAGCGCCGTTGGTGATCTTCAGGCTGTCCAGGGCATGGGTAACGATCTTTCTGATCTGTTCGTATGTGAAATTGATCTCCTTCGCGGGTTCGATATGACCCGTCTCGATGAAGTGGGGAGATCCCGTGGTATATTTGCGCGTTATGGTTATCACGTCGTGCTTACCCTGATAGGAGAAGGATTCCACGCTGTATTCGATACCCTCGGCGAACTCTTCCACGAGGGCCTCCTTGGAGAAGCTTTCCCCCATGGCGGCCTTCACCGCATCCGCAAGGCCTTCGGGGCCCTTGAGCTTCGTTATTCCGCGGCTTCCGGACCTGTCGGTGGGCTTTACGATAACGGGGTATTGCAGTTCCAGTTTGAGGGCCTCCTCCACGCTTCCCACGAGAACGCTCCTGGGGGAGGGATCGCCGTTCTTCTCGAAGGCAAGTCTCATGAGGTGCTTATTTGTGGATATGGAGGTGCACTCCTCCGAGTTACCCACAAGGCCCATCTCATTTGCGACGTGATTTACGGTTACGGTGGCAAGGTCAGATGCTATGGTGCATATGCCGTCGATGCCGATCTCCTTACACTTGGCAAGGATCTCCTCCTTCTCGACTATGCTTATGGGGTAGAAATGATCCGCACTCTTCTCCCCGGGTGCATCCCCCGTCTTCCAAGCGAAAACATGGGTCTCGATCCCCATCTCCTTGGCTTTTCTTATAAGGGGCTCCTGGAGATAGGATGCTCCGATGATTGCAAGTTTAACCATGTCGACCCTCCGTCACCGATGTTCCGTAAGATATTATACTCCCTGTATTTTTGTGTCAACCTTGCCGGCCCGCAGGGAAGATCCCAAGGTGAACAGGGATGTGCCCAGAAGGACCCAGAAGATATTGTAGTTCAGGTAGAGTATAAGATCGTCCACCAGGGCGTGCACCGCCAGGAAGACGAAACACGTCATGAGGATGTAGTCCTTCCCCTTATAGGCCTTCCAAATGGTGTAGGTAAGAAGCGCCAGGACCAGGATTGCGAATATGACGCCGTACTTCTGGAAGAACTGGAGATAGAGATTATCAACGTAAAGGTATTCGTCGGTAACGGGATTGCCGTTTATATCAAGACCGTTACCCACCCAGGGGATATCCTCGCCAAAAAGGGAGAAGCCGAAGCGCCTTACGGATTCGTGTCCCAGGGAAAGCCTTCCCCCCAGGGCGGAATCGGCCTTTGCCATCCACCTTACGTCACCGTTAAAGAAGATCTGCATGGGAAGGCTCAGGGCCGTTCCTATGACAAAGGAGAAGACCGAACACCAGGCGAGGGTCTTCCTTACGGGGGAATGGATGAACTTCGGACGCTCGAAGGAATCGACGATCTTAAGGACGACGGAAAGCAGGATCACCGCGTCACAAAGGAGGAAGGAGAGCCTGGAGTCCGTCTTTATATAAAGATAGAAGTTAAAGACAAATATAAAGGCGAGCCATATAAAGGAAGGTCTTCCCTTCTTCAGATAGAACATGATCATGGCCGCATTAAGAAGATACGCGGAGGGGAAGAGGGCATATCTGAACCCCAAAAATTCCCTGGGCCTGTCGCTCTCGGGATCGAATATGTAGTTCTCGATGATCCCTGCTTTGGAACAGACAACAGCCAGGATAAGACAGGTCAAAGTGACCCCCAAGGCCACCTTGGCGGTCTTCCTGAAGTCGATATTCCTGCCGCAGAAAATGAAGATGATGGAAGCGACGGAACTTAAGACCGACACCCGGTCCACCACCAGGGCAAAGGCGGCAAAGGCCACCAGCACCGCCACTGTCTTCAGGGAGTACTCATTCTCATAAAGTTCCTTTAACACGAGGAAGAACAGGCACACCAGAAGGATGCCCTTAAACAGAGGACCCTGAAGAAATGAAGAAAAGATGCAGGTACGGCCGATGGCCAGGACAAGGTACAGGGCCAGTGCTATGAAATAAGGAAGTTCATTTCTCTTAAGTTCAGGCATCAGCCGTCTCCCTTATCACGGACACGGTGTGAAGGAGCGATGTTTTCGCGTCGAACCCGGGCTGCCATCCGAGTCCCATGAGCTTGGAAGGATCAAGGGTTGCCTTGGTGGCCTTGGAATAACCGGCCTGTTCCCTCTCGTCGGGAAGCTCGAACACCACACGGGTACCCGCGGACTCCGCCAGAGTCGCGGCAAGATCCGCCAAAGTTATATCCAGATCGGGATTTGCTATGTTATAGGCGCCGCCGGTCTCTCCCTTATCCATTACGCAGAGGATACCCGTTACGGAATCCGCCACATAGGAATAGGAGTAGAGCTGGTCGCCCTTGGATTTAAGGACGATATCCTCCCCGGCCGCAGCCTTCTTGATGAACTGGGAGACGGCCTTGGTATCGGACATGAGCATGGTGGGGCCGAATACACGGGAAAGCCTGGGGAGCACGATATCAAGACCCTTTTGCTTGATATATGCCTGGCAGAGGGCCTCACCGCACCTCTTGCTCTCGGGATAACCAGCCCTTAAGGTGTTGGAATCTATATATCCGCAATAGTCCTCACGGAACTTGTCCGTATCGCCCCGGTTCTCGCCGTAAACCTCCACGGAGGAGGCATAAACGAACCTTTTTGTCTTATGCTCCACGGCAAAGTCCAGAAGGTTTAAGGCACCCTTGATGTTGGTGAGGACGGTTCCGATGGGATCCGTCGCATAGGCCACGGGGTGGGTATTACTTGCAAGGTGAAGTATGTAGTCCGCATCCCCTTTGATATCGGGAACGGAATCGTTGATATTACATTCGATGAAGGTAAGACCTTCGGAAAAGCTTTCCTCTCCGAATCTCTTATTCGCCTTCTCTGTTGATCTTCCGAGGGCTACGACCTTACATCCGAAGCCCTCCTCCCTGTTCTTCTTTAAGATAACGTCAATGAGGAAACTTCCGATCATGCCGGTGGCACCGGAGATGACGACGGTGGAATCCTTAAGGACGTCGATAAAGCCGCAGGAGGCTGTCTTCTTTATGTCTTCCTGATATACGGGGGATTCGTAAAGTGTCATGTCTGCCCCCTCACTTGAGCCACTTGTCGGGATCGGCCTTGATGTAAGCCTTGAACAGCTCCAGGTCATCCTTTGTGGTGAGCTTGATATTCTTGTCGGAACCGGCCGCGAAGTGGAGCCTCTCGCCGAGTTCCACCATCATGGTGTTCGTGTAGGAGGAGCCGTAGATGCCGATCTCCTTCTCGAAGGCCTCCTTATACTTCTCCAGGACCTTGCCGTACTTGTATGCCTGGGGAGTGGACACCCTTCTCAAGGTCTCCCTGGGGATATATTCCGTGGTGGTGTCGGGATCCTCCTTATTCACCACGAAGATCTGCTCGTTATAGGGAAGGGATGTTACAGCGTTGCCGTACTGTCTGCACTTAACGATGACATCCGTCAGGACGGACTCGTCCACCAGGGGCCTTATACCGTCGTGGATGATGACCACATCGTCTTCCTTAAGCTCCCCTTCCAGGTTATAGATCCCGTTCCTTATGGATTCCTGTCCGGTCTTTCCGCCGTTTACCACCCACTTGAGCTTGGTGATGCCGAACTGCTTGGCATAGGCCTTGAGGACATCGTGCCAGCCGTCGATGCAAACGACCTCGATGGCGTCGATCTGGGGATGCTTCTGAAATCCTTCGAGCGTATATATGATAACGGGCTTATCGTAGACATTGATAAACTGCTTGGGGATATCCTGTCCCATCCTGCTGCCCGAACCGCCGGCGATTATGACTGCAATATTCATATCTTCCTCCGAATGCCTTTTTCTGATTATATTACACTATTTATAAACTATGAAACGGTAGATGCCCTTGCCCAGGAGCCTGAAGGCCTTGATCCTGCTCCGGTCCGTCTTGTAGAATTCCGGATACGATTCCTTGAGCTTCCTGTCAAAATCCGCGAGCTCCCCGGCATGCTCCTTTGTCGCTTCCAGGACCAGGAAGATATAGTACTGATAGTCCGTCATCCTCCAGAGCCTGTACCCCGCGATCTTCTTCATCTTGGGATCTTCGATCCCGTCGTAGAAGGAGAGGAGCTCCTCCGTGACGCGGATATGTTCCTTGTAGTGCTTGCGGAGCCCCTCGAAGCTGGCGCTCTGCCCCGCCCTTCCCAGGCGGTATCTGTAAACTCCGATATTCTCGAAAAGCACCGTATCGACGTTCACCAGGGACTTGATGAGATATTCGATATCCGTGTAGAAACACTTCTCCAAGATCTTAAACTTACCCTTTATGAGCTCCGTCTTAAAGGTGCAGGCGTGCATCGCCATGGTGAAATCCACTTCGATGTCCCTTATGTTAAGGACCTTGCCCGTGGGGAGGCCCTCTTTTACCTTCACGTGCTCGATCTCCCTGTCCGTCTCGTCCTCGAAGCTCACATACTCCGTGTAGATGAGATCCGCATCGGTCTTCTCCAGAAGATCCAGGAGCTTTTTAAGCTCGTCCCTGTCGAAGTAATCGTCGCCGTCCAGGAGCTTAAAGTACTTTCCCTTCGCTTCTGAGATGCCTCTGTTGACGGTGGATCCCCATCCTCCGTTTTCCTTATCGATGAGCCTTATGGTCCCCTCATATTCTTTTTCGTAACGTCCGGCGATCTCGGGGGTCTCATCCTTGGAGCCGTCATTTATTACCAGGACCTCCACCCTGTCCCTTATGTCGGGATCCGTGAAGCTTTCCAATGTCTTCTCGATATATCGCGCCACGTTATAGGCGGCTATGGATACGGTAAGTGTCTTTTCCATTATCTTTACTCCTCATTTACGATGAAGCGGTTTTGCTTAAGGATGTTATCCCACAGGAACTGATCGGAGATCTGCTTTGCCCTCTCTTTTTTGGCGGCGATCGAGGATCCGTCAAGGGAGGATATGATCTCGCTCCAAGAATCCAGGACCCCTCCCCAGCCGATGTCCCTTATCTCGTTTATCTTGTTGAATTCCGAGACGGGGGTGGACAGCACCGGAATGCCCGCCGTCAGATAGAAGGAGAGCTTGGTGGGATAGGCGAGGTTATAGTAGAGCCTCTCGTTATCGTAGGGGATAAGTCCCACGTCACACCCGGATACGATGTTGTGGGCCTCCTCCTCGGGAAGAGCACCCAGATAGATCATGTTATCCTTGAGGATATCCCGGGTCCATTCCCCCTCGGGACCCATTAATATCAGCTTTTTATCGGGATCTTCGGGGAAGTTCCCGATCATCTTCTCGATGCTCCTGCCCTTATTTAAGGTACCCGAGTAAACGAAAAGCGTCTCTCCCTCCTTCTTCTCGAAGGGAAGAGGAGATGTCCCCGTCACCTTATTTCCTCCGTTTATGCAAACGTCGGTCCTCTCAAGGGGGATATCGAAATGGGATACCGCGTATTCCCTCATGGAGGAGGATGCGAAGATAAAGTCCGCGGGAAGGGCGAAGAATTCCTTCTCCACATCCCTCATCCTGTCATGGTCGTAACGGTATATCTCCAGGTCCTTGGCCTGTTCGTACTTGATGTCGGCTATATCGAAGATCAGCTTCTTACCCTTGATAAGGCGGAACCAGATATCGGTAATGAGCTTTCTCTTTTTGTCCTTCTGAAAGATATCGAATCCCACCTCGGGATAGATATATATGAGGGTCTTGTTCCCCGCAAAGAGCAGATAGGCAAAATGCTTCAGTATGCGGAGCTTGCTCTTGGGAAGATAGAGCCTTTTTATACCCTTGATGTTTCCCAGAACATAGCGTCTGATCGCCATGGCGCGGGAGGCTCCCCCCTCGTCTATCCTATGGTCGTCATCGTGTATGTCGATAAGAACGTATCTTTCCATGATCTCACCTTACGAGATATTTCCTGTGAAGGCCCAGGAACAGTATCAGCTTGCGGCTGATGTTCTCCGTCCTCTTTCCGAAGTTCACCTCGTGCTCCTTAAGGTAGCGGAGCACCTTGAAGCCCTTGGAATGGATGATGTCGTCGATCTCGTCCACGAAGGCCCTCTGCTCATCCGTGAGGTCCGTCGCCCTCATGGTATCCAGTGTCACGAGGGTCTGGTTATAGAGCCTCGCGTGAAGGGATCCCAACTCCCGGAGATGGGTGATCCTCCTCAGGAACCTGGCGGGATCCACCCTGTATTTCTGATAGCTCGTGGCGTTGCCACCGTGTCTCCTGTAGCGGATGACCACCTTGGGAAGGAAGAAGAACTCACCCTTCAGGGCGGCATACTTGAGGAAGTGGTTGTCGTGGGACATTATCTTTATCTGATCGTTATGAAGATCGAAGGGGGGCACTATATCGAACATGGCCCTGTTGATGATCATGGTGCATCCGAAGATCTTATGGGAGAAGAACACCTCGTACCTGTTCTTCTTGCGAAGGCCCCAGGTCTGATCGAGACTTTTCTCGATGGTCTCCCCCTCGGCATTCATGGTCTCCATGTCGGCATAAAGGAGCAGGGGAACATCATCCTTGCCGATCTTCTCGAGACCGTTAAAGCTCGCGGAGAGCTTATCGGGAAGCCAGATGTCGTCCTGGTCGGCAAACATATAGTAGTCGTAGGGGGTAACTTTACGCGCCCGGTCGATGAGCACGTAGAAGTTCTGGAAGGCCCCGTGGACGTCCGTCGTATTCTTAACGTACTCTATCCTGTTATCCCGCGCCTCATATTCCCTGACGATCTTCTCGGTACCGTCCGTGGAGCCGTCGTCCTGGACGATCATGTGCCAGTTCGTAAAGTCCTGGGCTACGATGCTGTCCAGCTGTTCTCTGAGATATTTCTCGCCGTTATAGACGGCCATAAGTATAAGGATATTCTTCATTTAACTCTCCAGGATCTTAATGTGGCTTGCCTGTCTCTTCTCTTCGGGGGGCAGGGTCATGAAATCGCCGTATATACAGGTGAGGTATTCCTCGGGATGGGAGGGCACCCTGATCATGCGGTCCTCGAACTGCATGGTGATCCCCTCGCCGAAGATCTCCTTATCCACGAATTCCCGGAATCCGTATCTGCCGGAGATGTCGCCGATAAGGCGGCAGTCCTTATCCTTCGTGGACTTGAAGAACTTGTCGTATTTCATGAGCTGCTTTTTAAGGTTCATCCTCTTATTGAGCTTGAAGGTTCTGGCAAAGCCTATGAGCATCTTCTCGGGAAGGGATCTTTTAACGTCCTGCCTCAGGATATCCACGTTGCAGAAACCGATCATCATCCTTCTCCAATAGTAACGGAACTTATAGATCAGCCTGCCCAAGGCGCCGTCCGGGAATCCGTCTATGGGGAAGACGTCCACGGAAAGGCAGCTGGAATCTCCCCTTCCCTCAAGTCTTTGCTCCGTTACCTTAACGGATGTATCCGTTATCTTTAAGGGATAGAAATAGACCCCCTCCTCCGTGGTGAAGTGGGATATCTTAAATCTTTCGGGAAGCTTCCGGGAGGCATATTCCAGGAATCTGTCGTAGTCTTTTCTGGGCATGGCAAAATCCATGTCGTCGTCCCAGGGGATGAACCCCTTATGTCTTATGACGCCGATCAGGGTACCGCCCACGGCAAAATACTTGAGGCCCTCCTCTTCGCACACTTTGACGAAGGCATCCATGATCTCCATTTCCTTTAACTGGACCCTGCGAAGTTCACTGTTATTATCCATCTTTCAGAAACTCTTCTCCTGTTTTTTACCGAGGAACTTTGCCTTGAGGAAGGCAACGCCCTTAGCGAAGACCTTTTCCTTCTCCGTATAGTACAAGGGCACCTCCGCGATGTCCTCCGGGGATATGACCTTATCTTCCATCATCTTAAGGAGCCAGGCGTTATATATGATCTCGCTGATCCTTCCGGGGTATCTCGTCTCGAAGGCGGACCTTCCGGATACGTCGATCCTTTTTACCACCTCGTCCAGGACCTGAAAGACCCAGGAGCAGTAGCGGTCCAGGAGACTTCTCTCCATGATGCACATGTTGAACATATATCCCCAGGTCCTTCCCACGGCCTTATCGTAGGAGGGCAGGTAATCGGGACAGATCTCCTCTATCACCTTCCTCGTCACCTCCAGATCCTCCGGGAAATGGGTGTGGTCGTAATGGGACTTCAACGTCTCGATATAGTATCTCCTCTTGCCGGGTACTATGATCTTGCTCTTATCGAATATAAGGGAGGCCTCCTCATTTGTGAGGTCGCTTCCGTTCTTGCCCTTGAATCTGCGCCTGTAGTGGGCAAGGCCGATATAATCGCAGTCCAGATTCTTCCAGGCCCAGTAAAGACCCGTGAGTTCGCAGAACATGGGATTTTTTCCGGAGATATTGATCCCCTGATCGTCCCTCTGATAGCCGATATCGTCCTTTCCCTGCGCCCCCACCTGCACGGGAAGGTACATGGGATCTTCCGGCATGGGATAGACCTTGGTGGTGGCGATTATTATCTTTACGTTCTTCATCTTGACCCCTTCATGCCGATCACGGCCCCGAAGGTCCTTAAGATCAGCTTGATATCCAGGAGCAGCGAGAAATTCCTGATGTATTCGTTGTCGAGCTTTACTATCTCCTCGAAGTCCGTTATCTCGGATCTTCCGGAGGTCTGCCACATACCCGTAAGTCCGGGTTTCATGGCCAGGCGGCTCATGTGATGCTGCTTATACTTCTCGTATTCATCCAGCGTGGGGGGACGGGTGCCCACAAGGGACATGTCGCCCTTCAGGATATTCCAGAACTGGGGGAACTCGTCTATGCTGGTCTTCCTTATGAACTTGCCGATGGGGGTGATCCTGGGATCGTCGTCCATCTTGAACATGAGCCCCTTCATCTCGTTCTTATCCATGAGATCTTTCTTCCTCTCCTCGGCGTCGACCACCATGGAACGGAACTTATACATCTTAAAGATCTTTCCGTTCTTGCCCACGCGGTCCTGGGCGAAAATGGCGGGACCCTTGGACTGGGCCCTTATGATGGGGGCAAAGATCAGGAAGAATATCCCGGTAAAGACGAGTCCTATCAGCGCCACCAGGATATCGAAGGCTCTCTTAACTATGAGATCGCCGATACCCGCTCTGCTTATGGTGGTGGTGAGGATCGTATAGCCGCCGATGCTGTCCATGGCGACGTTGGAAAGATCTTTCATCTCGAGATTGAGTACCACATGCACCGTTATACCCATATTCTGGAAAAGGGTGACCAGGCGTCCGTTCTCGTTATGTCTTGCATATACGTAGACTTCGTTGACCACGTTCTCCTTGCAGTAGGAAAGGACCTGGTCAAGAGCTATGGAGGGAAGTCCCAGGATATCTCCGCCCTCTCCGCCGTCAAGATCCACGAAGCCCAGATAGTCGTAGTATCCGTTGTTATCCTTTTGGAGGGAATCGTAGATGACTTTGGCATTCTCCCGGTGGGTGACGATGAGGACGTTGGAATTCTCCTTATGGTCCCTGAACCTCTTCCAAAGCACCTTCTTCCTTATGGTCCTCAGGATATACATCAATATCACAGAGAAGACCGCGAACATACCGAAGAGCACACGGGAATAGGTCTGGGATTCCTTCAGCATGAAGAGCACCGCCAGAAGGGAGAGCATCAGCTCCACGTTCGTGGTAACGACGGCAGCCAGCTCCTTCAGATATCCCCTTTTGAGGATCCCCTTATGGAAGGATGCAAAGAGCATTATCACCAGGTAGAGCACCAGGATGACGATGTTGATATTGCGGTAGAATTCAAAATATACGGCGTCCTCTGCCCTGTCGATCCTGATCAGATAGGCAGCAATAAGGGCGATCTCGATACTTACAAGATCACAGACGATAAAGTCAAGATGTTTGGCATGTTCGCCCGCTTTATCATGCATAGCTTCACTTCTTATTTACGATGATGACTCCGCTGACCGTCCTTCCGGCCTTTGCGATCTCGGAAGAAGCCGCCTTGGCTTCCTTCACGGAAGTCTTATCGTAGTCGACAAGATAGTAGATCGCATCGCAGTCCTTAACTTCAAGGAGCACATCTGAATTGTTCTTGATATCCGGAGTCGCAACAAGGTCAAGATCCTTGTTGACGCCGGAGGGAAGGTCCTTAAGGGCCTTCTTGATGTCGGAGACGATCTTCTTCGTATCGACCTTCTCGGAAGAACCAGTGAATACGATCTTCTTGGCTTCTCCCACGGAAAGGCCGATGGCGATCCTCTTTATGGCGGAAGGATAGAGCTTCTCGTCGGCGGGGATCTGTCCGTAAAGGGAAAGTCCGAGATATGCCACATCGGAATCCGTCCTTACGGAATCCTTGATGATGAATGCGGCAAAGAGAGCGATGACCGCCAGGGCGCATCCTCCGACTGCTCCCGCCGCGCAATACTTAACGACAGCCTTCTTGCTGACGCAGGGAGCGG
>DNAE01000147.1:11035-11835 GCA_003543635.1 Clostridiales bacterium
TTCATGTATTCGGAAGCGCTAACGGAGAACTTTTCCGCAAGGTCGTTTGCAATAAGTGCGGCACGGGAAGCATCCACATCAGTCACCGTGATGATGATTATGTTCATTCCCTCCGTATTGACGTTTATCATGTACTGGAGATCTTCCCAGCTCATGCCTTCCATGTCGTCGAAGGATTCCAGATCCAGATCTTCGATGACGCTCTCCAGCATGCTCCTGAGGTAGATGAGATTATCCACATCCTTGTCCACGTAGGACTTGATCCTGCTTATATCGGAACCCGAATCAACGCCGTAGGCCTGATAATCGAACTCGGCGTAGATATAGGCAGAGGCGTTATATGCGCCATCGGGCCTGCTCTTGTCGGTGCTCTTGACGTCGGGGTAATTCTTGGAATCCGCTGAGTTCCTGTTCTGCTGCATGATCGTTTGGATCGATGTCTTGCCGGCTGTCACGTTAAGGGATCTTTTCTGCTTTACGTAACCTAAGGCCGTCATGGCAACTGCCAGGAGCACAACACATGCGATAAGGATAAGAGCCTTCTCTTTCAGATATTTAAAAAATTGTCTCAGATCGATCAACCTAGTATTGCTTTCCATGGTCTGCCTCTCATGCTTTTTATTTAACTCCGAATCTACTATAACATAGTAGCCGCTTCTTTTTCTTTAAAATAAGGTGTCATTTTGACGAAAAGAAGCCTGCGCCCGCGGCATTTCTTTAGAAGCGTCCGCCGCCTCCGCCGGAATGGCCTCCGCTGAATCCGCCGCCGCCTCCGCCGCTGAAGCCGCCGCCTCCGCCGC
>DNAE01000206.1 GCA_003543635.1 Clostridiales bacterium
ACAAGCTCTCCGGTATGACCGGTACAGCTTACACGGAGGAAGCGGAGTTCAGGTCCATCTACAACCTTGACGTTATCCAGATCCCCACAAATAAGGCCATCGAGAGGATAGACGAGCACGACGCAGTATTTAAGACACAGAAGGGTAAATATGCTGCAGTCCTGAAGCAGGTCATAGAGGCCCATGAGAAGGGACAGCCCGTCCTCGTAGGTACTGTCAACGTGGATAAGTCCGAGTACCTCAGCAAGATCTTCACGAGAGCAGGCATCAAGCATAACGTATTGAACGCTAAGAACCATATGCGAGAGGCTGAGATCGTTGCCCAGGCGGGTCGTAAGGGTGCCGTAACCATCGCCACCAACATGGCGGGTCGTGGTACCGATATCCTTCTCGGCGGTAACAGCGAATTCCTTGCCAAGCAGGAAATGAGAAAGATGGGTATCTCAGACGAGGATATCGAAGCATCCACTGCTTTCTTCGAGACCGATGACGAGATCATCCTCAAGAACAGGGAGACCTTCAGGGAACTCGAGGCTCAGTTCTCCGCCCAGATCGCTCCCGAGGCTGAGGAGGTCAAGGCTCTTGGAGGTCTTTTTATCGTCGGTACCGAGAGACACGAGTCAAGGCGTATCGATAATCAGCTCAAGGGCCGTGCCGGCCGACAGGGTGACCCCGGAAGGACGAAGTTCTTCCTTGCCCTCGATGACGATCTCCTCCGTATCTTCGGCGGTGATAAGGTCACGAATATGTATAACACCCTCGGTGTTGACGAGACCATGGAGATCCAGTCCAAGATGCTTTCCAACCTCATCAATTCTTCCCAGAAGAAGCTTGAGGCTATGCACTTCGGCGCCAGAAAGAATGTCCTTGAGTACGACGATGTAATGAATATCCAGAGGACCATCACATATGAGCAGAGACGTAAGGTCATCGACGGTGTCGATATGCACGAGACATTCCTCAAGATGATCGAGAGAGTTGCGGAGAGACAGGTAAACTCCTTCGTTGTGGATGACGGTATCTCAAAGGCCGAGAGATATACCCTGGGTATCAAGCTCGACGAGATCTTCGGTGAACTGCCCGTTGTTTCCCTGATCAAGAATGAGAAGGAAGAGCTTCCCGATCCCGATGAGATCATCAGAACCCTTAAGGATGAGGCTGTAGAAGCTCTTAAGGTCAAGGAGGACGAGGTCGGTACGGAGATCTTCAGAGAAGCAGAGCGAGCTATCCTTCTTAATACCGTAGACTCAAAGTGGATGGATCACATCGACGCCATGGATCAGCTCCAGACTTCCATCAGGATGAGAAGCGTAGGTCAGCACGATCCCGTTGTTGAGTACAAGATGGAGGGATCCGAGATGTTCGATGAGATGAACGAAGCGATCCAGAACGATTCCGTAAGAGTACTCATGAAGGGAAGATTCTCCGCCGAGAAGAAGGTTGAGACAAAGTCAGCCGTCGCATCCATGTCCGAAGGAACAAAGAAGCCCGCTCCTTCAGCGATCCCCACCGAGGCAAAGCAGGTACAGGGTGCTGCCCAGAGTAATCAGACCCTGCAGCCCGCCAAGAGGGATTCCTCCAAGGTGGGAAGGAATGATCCCTGCCCCTGCGGATCCGGCAAGAAGTATAAGAATTGCTGCGGAAAGAATATATGATAAACGATAAAGAAAGATATCTGGCAGATGTAAAGGCTTCGGCCGATTATATAAAGGAGAGGATCCCGGAGAGTTACACCCCGGAGATCCTGATCGTCCTGGGCTCCGGCCTGGGACCTCTTGCTTCTGACGTGGAAGGACCCGTATCGATCCCCTATACGGAAATACCGGGTTTCCCCAGATCCACTGTCCCGGGACACGAAGGTAAGCTCCTGATCGGGAAGCTCTGCGGGAAGGACGTTTTCATGATGTCCGGCAGGTTCCATTACTATGAGGGATATGATACCTCTGTCGTTACTTTCTATGTCAGGGTAATGTCTCTTCTGGGAGTTAAGTCCATGATCCTTACCAATGCCGCAGGCGGTATCGGCGAAGGTATGCATCCCGGATGCCTCATGGCCATCAACGACCATATATCTTTCTTCTGTGAGTCGCCCTTGAGGGGGCCAAATCTCGATGATTTCGGTCCCAGGTTCCCGGATCAGTCTAATGTTTATGATCCCGAGTATCTGGATATCATGAACAGATGTGCCGAGGAACTCGGTATAGATCTTTTTAACGGAATATATGCCTTCTGCAGAGGTCCCCAGTATGAGACCCCCGCAGAGATACAGGTCTTAAAGCTCCTTGGTGCAGGCTCCGTGGGCATGTCAACGGTACCTGAGGCCATCGTAGCATCCCACTGCGGTATGAGGGTCTGTGCCATATCATGCGTAACCAACCTTGCTGCCGGACTTTCCGGCACGCCGCTCAACCATTTGGAGGTCATGGAGAATGCCGCTAAGGTATCAAGCGCATGCTGTGCCCTCGTTAAGAGATTCATTACTAATATCTGAGGAGGAAATATGGATCTTAAGCCTTATGATATAAAGGATATCAACCTTGCGCCCTCCGGTGCCGAGAAGATCGAATGGGCATACAGGAATATGCCCGTTCTCCGTGCCATCGAAGCCGAGCTCATAGAGGAGCAGCCCTTCAAGGGTCTTAAGATCTCAGTTTCTGTCCATGTGGAAGCAAAGACCGCTTGCCTTGCACGGGCTCTTGCCAGGGGAGGCGCAGATGTTGCCCTCACGGGATGCAATCCTCTTTCCACCCAGGATGACGTGGCTGCAGCCCTTGTGGCTTCCGGAATGAAGGTTTATACGATCCACGGCGATAACGAGCAGGAATATATCGAGCACCTTAAGATGGCACTTGCCTTTAAGCCCGATATCGTAATAGATGACGGGGGAGATTTTGCAATGCTCCTGCATTCGGAACTTAAGGATATGGTCCCCGGGATAATCGGCGGCTGTGAGGAGACGACGACGGGGGTACACAGACTGGAGATATTAGAGAAGGAGAATAAGCTCCTTTATCCCGTGGTTGCGGTAAACGATGCCCGTTGTAAGCATCTTTTCGATAACAGGTTCGGTACGGGCCAATCCGTATGGACCGCCATCATGGCCACCACAAATCTCGTTGTGGCAGGAAAGACAGTTGTTGTGGCAGGCTTCGGCATGTGCGGAAGAGGGGTTGCCATGAGGGCAAAGGGCCTCGGCGCCAAAGTGGTCGTTACGGAGATCGATCCCGTTAAGGCTTGTGAGGCCATCATGGAGGGCTATCAGGTCATGACCATGGATGAAGCTTCCGCCATCGGTGATGTATTCGTTACCGTAACCGGTTGTAAGGATGTCATCGTAAAGAGACACTTTGAGAATATGAAGGACGGTGCGATCTGCTGTAACGCGGGTCACTTCGACTGCGAAGTAAATATCAGGGAGCTCGATTCCATATCAGTTCGTAAAGAGGAGCTGAGAAACAACATCGTCGGCTATGAGCTTCCTTCGGGTAAGACCATCTGCATCCTTGCGGAGGGCAGACTTGTGAATCTTGCTTCGGGTGACGGACATCCCGTGGAGATCATGGATATGAGCTTTGCTCTCCAGGCGCAGTCAGCAAGATATATTGCCAAGTATGGTAAGGACCTTGAGAAAAAGGTATATCAGACCCCCGAGGTCATCGATAACAGAGTCGCCGAGATACTCCTTGAAACAAAGAAGATAAGCATCGACGAACTTACCGAGGAACAGGAAAAATATGTCAACTCCTGGGATTTCTAATTGACATAAGTGCTCTTTATTAGTATATTTTATAAGCACTTGCCAATGTGGCTCAGGGGTAGAGCAATTCACTCGTAATGAATAGGTCGTGGGTTCGATTCCCACCATTGGCTCCAAGTATAAGGCCCGCAGTTGATCTGCGGGCCTTTTGCTTCCCGTATATATTTCTGTTTGTATTTTATTATCTTTTATTTTGTAGTTGATGGTCAGAGTTTTAAGATATAATAATGGTAAGAAATATGCGGAGGTAAAGATGAGAAGAAGCTTTATTTGTCTGACATTGGCAGCCGGCATCCTCTTGTCGTCCTGTGCCTCCGGCAACGGGGAATTCCCCGAGGTCTCCTATACGGATCCTGTGGAGTCCTCCGAGCCTTCCGTTTCCTCCAATGAGACCTCCGAGACATCATCGGTTATCGACATATCCCTGGCCCTTCCTTTTTCCGACGATACCGTGGATCTTCTTGTCAGGATGTATTATGCCAAGCAAAACGATCTTTTTCCCGAAGAGCAGACCGGTGCCGACATAAATCTCGATTATCTCAGAGCCCTCGATATTCCCTGGGCTGTGACAAATACCAAGACCTCCTTTGAGGGTGTGGGACCCGACGTCTTGTCTTCCTGGGAGCAGGAGGGAGATATCCCCGATATAGTTCTCGTTAATGATCTTGCGTCCGCATATACCGATGGTTACATATTATCCCTGGAAGATCATCTTTCCGATTCGGTATTTCCTTCCGATATGAGTGTAAATGCCCTGTCCGCCTGTTATGTTGACGGTTATCCGGCGGGTATCCCTTACTACAGTTCCGTTATGGTCTTGGTGGGGAACAGTGCATATATCCCCGAAGAGGGTGTTATCTCATACCGCCCCACGACGGAGGAACTCACGGACTATCTCAATAAGATTGATTCCGAATTTGAAGTAACGCCCTTTGCCGATGCCTACGAACTGATGCCTTATATCGGTTCCGTCTTTAACTCTGATCAAAGGACTTCCTTCATGTTAAGCGAGGAATATACTAAGGACCCGATGTCTTCTTCCGTCATTTGTAATGATATGAGATCTTATATCGACGGATTATATGATTCCGGGCTTTCCGAAGTTACGGCAGGCGATACCAAACTTTCCGGGGAGGCAGGTATGTGGATATCTTCCTCCGGCATGATAAGGGTGTGGGAGGAGTACTATCCCGACGGGATCTATCTTTCCCTCTTACCCTCTGCAAGTTCCGGATCCCCCTTATATCCCATGGCGGATCTTTATGCCCTGTGCATCTCAAAAGGCACCGATGATGAAGAGTTCGCCGCGGATCTTGCGGAATTCCTCTGTTTTGATAAGGATGCTCTGATGCTTTTGTACCGCCTTGAGCCCATGACGGGATATTTCCCCTCCGTATCGGACCCGAGGGTATGGGATCTCATGTATGAACAGGATGACTACGGATCCTTCGAGATGCTGTTTGAAGATATAACCGATGATTTCGTATACTGTCCCGTAAACGGAAGCCCCCAATATACGGGCGTCATGAACTATATCGCTTCCTGTTATACGGAAGACGGGGAAGAAGAACCCGCCCCGTTCTCTCTGGAGGACTGCCTCTCATGAAGATAAGAACTGCCAGGATATCCGATTCAAAAGCGATAAGAAAAGCGGGACTCATGGAAGGTTCCGTATCTGCCGTTGAGGACAGGATAAGGAGCGTGGCGGGAAGTGATGAGACAGAGCTTTATATCTTAAAGGACGGGAATGACGTCATATCTCTTTGCAAGGTATCGATAACGGCAAAGGACGACAGGGCGCACCTGGAATTCCTTAGAAACACCCACATATCCTTCTTCCTGGACAGTATCTTAAGGATCATGTTCTTCGAGAGGGGCATCTATAAAGTAACCGTGGAGGCATCTGTTAACGACAGGGAAGCGGAGGAGGCTTTTTCTGAGAACGGTCTTATTCAGGAGGCACTCTTACATGATCACATAAGGGAAAACGGTACTTTTGTGGACGCAGGACTTTTTTATATCCTCGCACCCTGTTATTCCGGTTATAACGTCTGTTTCGTCCCTTTCCAAAGGGGCGTCCTTCAGGTCAAGGGCGGCATCGACTACGTTGATTCCGTATCTTTCCTCAATTACGGAGGCGTTGTCGAGGATTCCTTTGCCCGCCTTGTGGCCGATTATATGGGCCTTCTGGACGATGATCACCGCCTTAAGAAGAGAAATGCCCCGGAATACGACACGGATCCTTCGGAATTCTCCCACATGCCCCCGG
>DNAE01000091.1 GCA_003543635.1 Clostridiales bacterium
CCGAAGACAACTCCTTTAATAGACCTGTTAAAGTACCTGCAAGATCATCTCTTACTGAACTGGGAAGCCTTACGAGCCTTCTTCAATCCGTACTTCTTACGCTCCTTCATACGAGCATCTCTCGTAAGGAAGCCTGCGCTCTTAAGTGTGGACTTGTAAGCATCTGCATCAGCCTCAACAAGAGCTCTGGAGATACCGTGACGGATAGCACCGGCCTGACCGGAGATTCCGCCGCCGACAGCCTTTGCGATAACGTCGAACTTGCCGTCTGTCTCTGTAGCAGCGAGGGGCTGACGAACGATGAGCTTCAGTGTATCGAGACCGAAGTAATCGTCGATGTCCTTACCGTTGATCGTGATCTTTCCCGAACCGGGTACAAGGCGGACGCAGGCAACGGCATTCTTACGACGGCCTGTACCGTAGAAATAAACTTTGTTAGCTTTCTTTGTAGCCATATTGCATTCTCCTCCCGATTACTGCTCGAATGTATATACTTCGGGCTTCTGAGCCTGCTGATTGTGCTCAGCTCCTGCATATACATGAAGTTTCTTAAACATCTGACGGCCGAGGGAGTTCTTGGGAAGCATGCCCTTAACGGCAAGCTCGAGAGCCTTCTCGGGGTTCTTGTTCATGAGAGTCCTGTAATCGGTCTCCTTAAGTCCGCCGGCATAACCCGTGTGATAACGGTACATCTTCTGATCAAGCTTCTTACCTGTAAGGACCATCTCGGAAGCGTTGATAACGATAACATAATCACCTGTATCTGCGAAAGGTGTATATGTGGGCTTGTGCTTTCCCCTAAGAAGTCTTGCGACCTCTGTAGCCAGACGGCCGAGCGTCTTTCCGGAAGCGTCGATCACGAGCCATTTTCTTTCAATGTTTGCAGGTGTTGCAACAAATGTCTTCATAGACTTCACTCCTTAATCTCTTTTTCTTGGCATATCTAAACGCCCGATTATAATACTTGCCCTGTATTGATAAGTCAAGCATTTTATCGAAAAAACTTTGAAGTTTTACGAAATGCTCCGTTATTCGACCGAAATCGGCGTTATTCAGAAACGAGGTCGTAACTTATGCCCGTAACGGTATCGTCAGATCCCATTATAAAGGCGACTGAAACGGTCCCGTCCTCATATATGAGGGTGTCACCCTCAGCTTCTCCGTAGGCCTTTGTCACCTGATCCCTTGTGCACCCGATATAGATGCCCTCCGGAGTCTCCACGGTGTCGTCCTTGATCTCGATCGAGGTAATGAACTCCTCATCGTCCTGCGCGACCGTTCTTATTATTACGGAATCAAATGTATAGACCTTATCGATTCCCTGGTATGCGCAGGAGGGGGATTCAAAGTAGGAATAATCGTCTCCCAGGGCGGAGATGGCGGGATCTGAGGGATCGCCGGGGGCAAGGTTCACGTCCCTGTAGACAAGATGATAGGTGTCTTCTGATGTATCTTCTTCCCCGGCCCCGTTCTCCGACACCTGCGTCCCACCCCCGGAAAGTACCTCCGGAGCCGTGTCGGTATCCCCCGATGCGCAGGATGCCATAAGAGTCGTGGCCAAAACCGTTGCCAATACAAGTGATGTTATCTTCTTCATGTTATTCCTCCACTGCATTCATTCCCCAGCTGATAAGCCGGCCGTATTCCTGAAGCTCCGCCATCTGGGCGTTATATAACTCATCGTAAAATGCCGCCTTATTATCCCACAAAGAAGCGACTTCGGGAACATTCCTGTAGTCGGTGAGCTCCACGTTCTCCAGAAGGAGGGCGCCTATGGCATCCGCATACTTCTCGGCGCCGTAGATATTGAGATGAAGTCCGCCGTCGTAGGTGTCCGTACTCATGTCGAGACCGATCTGATCCTTCAGGCCGATGTAGTTCACATAGGTGAGATCGTTCTTCTGCGCAAATGCCGTGATCTGTTCGTCCCAGCTGTCGTACCAGAAGGGGTATTCCGTGGGGGATTTGACCAGGATCAGCTCGATCCCGTTCCTTCTGCAAAGCTCCGTTATACGGTTGAGCCAGTACATGGCGTTATTCCCCAGGTTCGGATCCTTGAGCACGGGGGGATCCGGAAACTGTTCCTGGGGAGATATATCCGCCCTCATGTAGTATCCGTTGACGCTGATAAGATCCCTGTCGAAGATGCACTCAAAGTCCTCGCTCTTAAGGCTCGACCATCTGTCGTGATAGTAGAGGATCGGGAATAAATAGTCGAGCATATTCTCTTCCTCCGTCATGGACTCGTTTATGGCATCCCACTTCGTGCGGGACCACCTC
Organism: Clostridiales bacterium; assembly: GCA_003543635.1. Taxonomy (GTDB): domain Bacteria; phylum Bacillota; class Clostridia; order Saccharofermentanales; family Saccharofermentanaceae; genus Saccharofermentans. The sequence continues at coordinate 2,281 of DNAE01000091.1, forward strand.
AGGCCCTCCAGGGTCATCCTGTTATAGGACTCGCTCTGGGGAGCATCGTACTTCAAGGCCTGGACGTTATACACCACCGCCCTGGGAGTCTCGTATCTCAAGGTATCCTCCAGGATATAGTAGGACTGCCAGACGAGCTGCTGGGCGCTTCCCCTTATGTAGCTCGAGATACCGTACTCCCGGTAGAGTTCCACCGTGGAGATATTCTCATACACCTCGCAGTCGCCGATAAAGATGACCTCGTGGGGCACCTCCGTATCCCTGTAGTACTCGGCCATCATGCCTCCCTCGACTATGCCCTTCTGATACTTGGGCATCAGGAGAGCCTGAAAGAACCACAACACGAGGAGTGTCAGGAGGAAGGTAATTATGATACAGATGACTTTTCGCGAGCGTTTCATTATTACCTCCTTAGAATTGATTGTATATGAACTGGGTGGCGTCATAGCCCTTGCCGTAACAACCCAGGATCACGATGGCAACGAAAAGAACGGCGCAGGAGGCGCAGTAAAGGGGGAATCTCTCCCTTAAGATCTCCCTCATGTCCCTGCCGCTCCTCGCCTTGACGATACTTACGGCAAGGAGTATGCAGGTCGATACCCCGAGAACGATATAGTCCTTGTAGGACAGACCGAGGCCCAGGAGGGAACCGTCGGAGAACACCTTGAAGCTGAACTTCGTAAACATGGTGCCCAGGGCCTTGAAGGTCAGGGGAACGTTCCTGTAGCAGTCCAGCATCCTTATCATGCTCATGAGAAGTATGGTCCTCAGGATCTCGAAGATCTTATACCAGTTCTTCTCCTTGAATCCGAACCTTCCGTGGAACCGCGCATAGAGGGGCTCCAGTTCCTGGGAGATCATGATGACCGCGAAGTTCAGAAGACCCCAGACCACAAAGTTCCAGGCGGCGCCGTGCCAGATGCCCGTTGCAAGCCACACCAGGAAACAGGAAAGGTAGACGGTGACGCGTTTTCCCACGGCATTTCCCAGATGCTGCCTCGACCACTTGGAGAGCTTAAGCATCCTCGGGGACACCGACAGGGGATAGAAAATATAATCGGTAAACCAGGAACCCATGGTGATATGCCAACGGTTCCAGTATTCCTTGATATTCTTCGAGAAATAAGGGAGATTGAAGTTCTCCTTGATATCGATGCCCAGGCACTTGGCGATGCCGATGGTGATATCCGTGCCCCCCGTGAAGTCGCAGTAGAGTTCCAGAGCGTAGAACATCATGGCGCAGAACACATAGGCACCATAGTATTTGTCAGGGTTTTTTATCAGGCAGTTGACCGCCACGATCATCCTGTCGGCGACGATGAGTTTCTTGGCGTATCCCCAGAGGATCCTCATGAATCCGTCAAGAAAGCCTTCGTAACCCGCATTGTTTCCGGAGAACAGAGTCTTTGAAAGGTCGTTCCACCTGCTTATGGGTCCCTGTACCAGCTGGGGGAAGAAGGAGGTGAAGAGCATCACCTTAAAGGGATTCTTCTCCGGGACGGTCGTTCCCCTGGCGCAGTCGATAACGTAGCTCACGGTCCTGAAGGTGTAAAAGGAGATACCCATGGGGATCAGGATGTCCACCGCTTTGAGGGCCCCCGCCGCTCCCATCAGGTTATTGATGTTCTCGATCACGAAGTTGGTATATTTGGTGACGGCAAGTATTCCGAGGTTTAAGAGGACCGTGACCAGCATAAAGGCCCGGATCCTTCTCTTCCCCTTCTCCTTTACCGCCTTCTTTTCTTCCTTGGTAATGTCCCCTTTCCCCGCGATAAGAGCCTTCGTGCCCTCATTGGTCCCGGCGATGAAAAGGCCGCAGAGCCACGCCGAGAGGGAAGTCACCGAGATAAAGATAAGATATCTCTTATCCCAGGTGGCATAAAACAGATAGCTTGCCAAAAGCAGCAGGGGCCATCTGAACTTACGGGGCAGGATATGGTACAGGACGATCAGAACGCCCGTAAATACGGCAAACCGGACGGAAGTAAAGAGCATCAGTCTTCCTGAAGCCTCTCGATAAGAGCAAAAAGGGATCTCGCGGAATTAAAGTTCTCCGGGATGATCTCCTGGGGCGGGATCAGGATGTCGAACCTGTCCCCCACCTCGGCAACTATCGTGACGATGTCGAAGGAATCGAAGATCCCGTCGTCGATCAGCGTCTCGCAGCTGTCGTAATCAACATCGGAATGTATGTCTTTTAATATCTCCAGCAGTTCTTCCATTTTGTTCTCCTTGTTTATCTTATTTCACCAAGTGTTTTTCTGTCGATCTTTCCGTTGGGGGTCATGGGCATTTCAGTAAGCTTTACGACCCTGTGGGGGAGCATGTATCTTGGCAGGGACGACTTTATCTCCTTTTCCGTCTCCCGCTCTTCCCTGTCACCGGTATAAAAGAGGGAGATCCGGTCCTTTTCCCTGTCGTAGGTGGCGCAGCAGAGCACTATGTTATCCAGGGATGATACAAAGGCCTCGATCTCTCCCAGTTCGATACGGTGTCCCATGTGCTTTATCTGATAGTCCTTCCTGGACATGAAGATAAGGTCTCCGTTATCATCCCTTCTTCCCATGTCCCCGGTCCTGTAGATAAGCTCCGGATACCTGTCGTTCAGGGGATTTTGGACAAAGACCGCATTGGTCTTCTCCTCGTTCCTGTAGTAGCCCATGGTAAGACAGGTGCCCCTGATGCAGATCTCGCCCTCGTCCGCTTCCCTTCCGTCACCGTCTATCAGCATGACGCCGGTATTCCCGAAGGGCTTCCCGATGGGAATGGAATCCCCCTCCTCAAAATCCCTGTCGACCTCGTAGTAGCAGCTCATGCCTGTGGCCTCCGTGGGGCCGTAGAGGTTTGTGAAGGAGGCCTCCGGCAGGGCCTGACGCCAGCGCCGGAACTGCTTTAAGGGGAAGACCTCGCTGCCGAAGGCGACGGTGTGCAGATACTGCGGCACCACCTTGTCGAAGGTCCGGAAGGCGGAGATCATGGTGAGCGCTGACACCACCCAGCAGACGGTGTTGATCTTCTTCTCATTTAAGAATTCCACCAGTTTCACCGGGAACATAAACAGCTGCTTCGGCACCAGATAGGTGGTGGCGCCGAATTTCAGCGTGGGGTAGAGTTCCTTTAGGCAGGCGTCGAAATACAGGGGCGTCTGATTGCCGAACACGGTGTCCCGGTTGAACTTCAGCACCGAGGAAAGCTGCTCGATATAGTCGATCACCGAACGGTGGCAGGCGATGACGCCCTTGGGCACACCTGTGGATCCGGAAGTGAAGACGATGTAGATGGGATCGGTGTCGATCTGATGACGGCGCACAAGGGAGAGCCGCGCGGCGTCCTCCTCTTCTCTCACCAGGTCCTCGTAGAGCAGGACCTCTCCCGCGAAATCCATCTCCTTCAGAGTCTCCGCGTTGTCCGCGTCCGTGATCACGACCCTGGGCTTAAGGCTCGCGAAGATCAGGTCCACGCGGAACCTGGGCATCTCCT
>DNAE01000096.1 GCA_003543635.1 Clostridiales bacterium
TGGTCTCTATGAATATGAGATCGACGCCGCAGGCGGCACCGATCTTAACGGTCTCGGAATAAACGGAAACCGCGTCCTCGAATTCGTAATCGCCGTAGGGCTTGAGGAGCTTTCCGATGGGGCCGATGTCCAGTGCGATGAATTTCTCCCCGGAGGATGAACTCTGTTCCTTAGCCCTTCTGACGTTTTCCACCGCCGCTTCGATTATCCTCAGAAGCTCATCCCGGTCAAACTTCAGGATGTTCGCACCGAAGGTGTTGGTGGATACCACATTCGATCCGGCATCGTAGTATGCCCTGTGGATATCCGATACTATGTCGGGGTGGGTGAGGTTCCATCTCTCGGGGAGTTCTCCGGGCTTAAGGCCCTTCTCCTGAAGGAGCGTTCCCATACCGCCGTCCAGAAACAGTATGTTATCTTTCAAGTAATCAAGTATCTTCATGTTCCCTCCTGAATTCACATCCGCGAAGACCGCAGAGACTGCAGTCGTGTCCGTCGGAGCCTGTCCCGTCCTCCCTTATGCCGAATATGGCGGTAACGGATTTTGACGGTGTCATCATAAGGCTTCCGCTTAAGGTTATACCTATCTTTTCCTCGCACTTGAGCAGGGAGAATATATCCTTCTGGCAGGAGATTGGAAGATCCCCGTATCCCGGGGAATAACGCATGGTCCTGCCCTCAAAGGTTGCGCAGAAGGTGTCGCAGAGGGCTTCTATCCTCTCCGCCCCCAGGCCCTGTATGAGGAGGGCCTTCGAGGGGGATACCCTCTTGTATTTTCCTATCAAACGGTCGAATCCCAGTCCGATGGTCGCGGCGAAAACGATGACTTCGCTGCTTCCCGATATGACCTTGGCAAGTCCCTTGGAATCCGTTTCAAAGGGCAAATGGGGAGTCCTGCTGTAACAGACCTGTCCCAGGGGGACGTCCGCACATTCCCGGATGACCTCATCCATGAGTTCGGCCATGGGGCCGCTCTCCGGGATCTCCCTGCATCCGCTGTACCGCCAAACCTCCTTCACGTCCACCGGGGGAAGCTCCGAGGCGGGCCAACGGACGACCTTGATATTTTTCTCTATCATCCGAAGTTCCTGCCGAGGATGGACTCCAGGCTGTCCTTGATGCCCTTGGCCACATCCGGCTTGTTCATGGAATACACGTGTACGTTGGTGATGCCGTTGGCATAAAGGTCGATTATCTGGTCCGCCGCGTAGATGATGCCGGCCCTCTTCATGGCCTCGTCATCGTTGCCGAACCTGTCGACTATGGAACGGAACCTCACGGGCATATAGGCACCGGAAAGCTTTATGGCTCTCTCCACCTGATTTGCCCTGGTGATGGGCATGATGCCCGGGAGCACCGGAACGGTTACGCCCGCATCCCTCAACTTATACAGAAAATTAAAGAACAGATTGTTGTCGAAGATCATCTGGGTAGTGATGAAATCGGCACCCGCATCCACCTTCTCCTTGAGGTGTTTGATGTCCTCCCTCTGGTTCGCACTCTCGGGATGGATCTCCGGATAACAGGCGGCGCCGATACAGCACTCGGGATAGATCTCCTTGATCTCCCTTATGAGTTCCACCGCATAGTGGAAGTCCCAGGAACTGCGGTCCTCGTCGATCCTGTCTGCGGGGATATCGCCTCGAAGGGCCATGATATTCTCTATGCCCGCTTCCTTTATCTCCAGGATCCTGTCCCTGACCGTGGCCTTATCGGAGGATATACAGGTCAGATGTGCCAACATGGGCACGTCGTATTTCTTCTCGATCTCGCTGCCGAGCCGGAGCGTATAGGCGCTCGTTCCGCCGCCCGCACCATAAGTAACGCTCATGAACGAAGGGCGGAGTTCCGCTATCTTTCCCGCTGCCTCGAGCACGCTCTCGAAGGAGGTCTCCTGCTTCGGAGGAAACACCTCGAAGGACAGCTGCATCTTATCCTGATTAAGAATATCCGTGATCTTCATATCCGTATCTCCTTTTTTTCAAAGTACATATTAACACAGAAGATCCCGATTGATTATCTGTTTTTTATCACCAGGTCCAGTTCTCGAAGAGCATTATCTTCTTGTCGGAAGCTCCCGATTCTATTGCTTTTCGACGCTTGTTCTCGTTGACGGAAGCGGTGACTATCAATATCGCGCCCAAAGCCAGGAGGTAGATCCACCAGAGCTTGCTGTCCCAGAAGGTTATGGCCAGCATGACGCCGAATTCGAATATGGTCACGATGGAAAGGATGAACCAGCTGCGTTTCTTGGCGATGAAGGAATAGATGAAGATTCCGACGGCGCATACGGATACCAGGGTGAGGGGCAGGAGCACTCCCTCCTCGAGAGCGTGGAAAGCCTCGAGCTCAATGCACGCGGCGACCGTGGAGAACCAGATCCACTTGGCGGCCTTGCCGGGCTTTATCACCAGATAGATGATGAGGGCCGCGGCCAGCATGAAAAGCATCCTGATCTCAAGATCCATGGTATCGGAGTACTCTCCGTCCACCACCACGAAGCTGAAGGCGAGCATCCCGAGAGCCGCCGACAGAATAGTGCGAAGGCCGTGGGTGAGCTTACCCTTAAGATCCTCCTCCTCGCCTCCGAATCTGCCGATGAAGGTGAGGATATATATCGTCATCAGGAATGTGACCTTGTAGGCGAAGGTGATGGGGACAAAACATGCGAATCCGGCAAATATGGTAAGCCAGTCTATCCTCTTATTGGAGATGACCTTCTCGCAGATGAGGAATCTTCCCGCAAGGACGAAGGGGATCATGATGAGGATACCCGAAAGCATACTGTCGAGGCCGATCTCATCGAACTCCCGGACAAGGGCGAAGAAGAGCGTAAACGCCGGGACGATGCCGACGAAGTTATCCTCATCAAAGATAAGGATGGCCGTAAAGATGATATCCGCCACCAAGAGGGCGAAGAAGTACGGGGTCTCCGTTTCGAAGGCCGCTACCAGGAGCAGGAGATCAGATATGCAAAGGAGTCCCAGGGAACAGTATCTGACTGCAATGGCAACGGACCTTTTCCCGCTCTTCAAGGGCTTAAGGAATACCACTGCCGCGTAGAAGGCAAGGGTGATAAGGGTGTAGATCAACACCATCAGATCCTGGTCTTTCACTTCGGTGATACCGATGATCAGGGATGACACCGCGGCACCGCTTGCTGCCGTGGCAAGGTGGATCTGCTCCGTGTATTTGCAGATAACAATGGAGATCAAGGCTAACGCCAGGAATATGAACACGGGGACCATGCCCTCGATAAGATCGATCTTCAGGATAAGGAGGACAAGGAACAGGAAATACCAGTAAACGTTCCGCTCATATTTATTGCGGGAGGTTACGATGATGAAAATACTGCTCACGACGGGAAGTATCAGGGTAACATAGTGAAGGAGATCCGTCTTTAACCCGCCGTTGCCGTTGTATGAGACGAGCAACGCCGCAATATAGATGCCTGCACTGATAATGGCGTTACTTGCGGGATTATCGTGCTTGAGGATCTTGTAAAGGACAAAGAGCACCACCGTAAATGCCATGGCGGCAATGGCGAATTCCGTCCTTCCGATCTTATACTCGGGGGACAGGGACATAAGGGCAAACAACGGCACGAGGGCCGAGAAGAATCTGACGACGGGTCTCTTGCGGGTGAGCAGGATGAGCGTTACAAAGTAGAGGAGCTGACCTGCCAGAGCTATCCACATATTCTCCGCGGGGATAGCATAACAAACAAAGAGCCCGATAACGGCGACATACGCCGATACCTCGGCGAAGATATTGAAGAACCGGAGCTTGGGCGCCAGAAAATAGATGAGTCCTGTGACGAATGCCGCAGCGCAGATACCGAAGCCGAGACCCTCAAGGGTACCGAGGCTCTCCATGCAGATGAATATGAGGGACCAGCAAAAGCCCAGATAGCTCACCGTCACCTGGAGCTTCGATCCGAAGATCCTATATCCGATATATCCGAGGGCTCCCAGGGATAGTGCGCAACAAACGAGCATTATATATGTCTCGGAAATAGAGAAAGCCAGGAATGCCACCATTATGGCCAAGGGAGTTATCAGGGTACCCAACATATAAAGGACAGAAGACGTCTTCTCGAGCTTCAGTTTTTTCTTACAGAAGAAGCACAGGCCGTAGACCGCAGCAATGACGGCCAGCAATACCAGGCACTTTACACCGGCGGCAAGGGTCTGCCATGTGGCGGAGATGAATACCGCAGCGGCGATGACCATGAGAAGGACACCAACGGAGAAGGAAACTCCCACCGCCGTCGTTCCGGACTTCTTCTCCTTCTTCAC
>DNAE01000116.1 GCA_003543635.1 Clostridiales bacterium
GACCGTGAGATCGAGGGCCTTAAGCTCTCCGGATTTAAGGCCATAACGAATATCTCCGTGGGTAAGGACATTACCATGGAGGAACTTAAGAAGCAGTACGATGCGGTATATATCTCCATCGGTGCCCATACGGACAACAAGATCGGCATCGAGGGCGAGGACGCCAAGGGCGTTATCTCCGCCGTTGAGATGCTCCGCGGAATAGGCGACGGCAACATGCCCGACTTCACCGGCATGGACATCGTCGTAGTCGGCGGCGGTAACGTTGCAATGGACGTTGCGAGATCCGCCATCAGGCTCGGTGCCAAGACCGTCAAGATCGCTTACAGAAGAAGGAAGGTCGACATGACCGCCCTTGCGGAGGAAGTCGAAGGAGCAGTAGCCGACGGCTGTGAGATCTTAGAGCTCAACGCTCCCACGAAGATCGAGAAGAAGGAAGACGGATCCGTCGCAGCCCTCTGGGTACAGCCCCAGATCGTTGGCGAGGTCAAGTGGGGACGTCCCGCACCCGTCAATGCAAACTCCCCTGAGGTACGCCTTTCCTGTGACCGTGTCCTCGTCGCCATCGGCCAGGGCATCGAGTCCGCACACTTTGCCGACAACGGCATCCCTTTGAACAGAAGAAAGATCGCCGCTTCCGACGCAGGCGACTTTGAAGAGGTGGACGGCGTTTTCGCAGGCGGTGACTGCGTAACGGGTCCCGCAACGGTCATCAAGGCCATCGCAGGCGGTAAGGTCGCCGCAGCAAACATCGACGAATATCTCGGATTCAACCACGAGATCGAGAGCGGAGTCGAGCTCCCTCCCGTCAGGTTCGACGACAGAGAGCCCATGGGACGCGTCAACATGACGGAGCGCCCCGCAAGCGAGAGAACGAAGGATTTCAATCTCATGGAGAATTCCATGACGGATCAGGAGGCATGTCAGGAATCTGCCAGATGCCTGCAGTGTGACCACTTCGGTTGCGGTTTACTGAAAGGAGGCAGAGAGTTTAAATGGTAAATCTTACTATAGACGGAAAGAAAGTATGTGTCGCTGAAGGCACATCCATCCTGGACGCTGCCAAGAGCGTCGGGATAAAGATCCCCACCCTCTGCTACTGGAAGGATCTGAACGAAGTGGGCGCATGCCGTGTCTGCGTCGTTGAGGTGGAGGGAAAGAAGCGTCTTCCCGCTTCCTGCAACACCGCGGTCGAGGAAGGCATGGTGGTACACACCAACTCCAAGAGGGTCAGGGATGCACGCAAGGCCAACGTCGAGCTCATCCTTTCCGAGCACTACTGCCACTGCACCACCTGCGTCAGGAGCGGAAGCTGTAAGCTTCAGAAGCTCTCCAACGAACTTAATATCAGAGAGATACCCTACGAGTACCACCTTCCCGAGAACAGATACAGCAAGGTGTTCCCCCTTAACCGTATAGATTCGAGATGCGTTAAGTGCATGCGCTGCATCCAGATGTGCGAGAAGCAGGCATGTAACATCTGGGATCTGGTGAACACCGGTTCCCGTGCCACCGTCGGTCTCAGCAAGGCATATAAGCTGGAGGAGTCCGATTGCGCCCTCTGCGGTCAGTGCATCACCCACTGCCCCGTCGGAGCTCTCGTGGAAAGGGACGACACCGAGAAGGTCATCGACGCCCTCAACGATCCCGAGAAGATCACGGTAGTTCAGATCGCGCCCTCCATCAGGACAGCCTGGGGCGAGCCCTTCCTTCTCCCCCACGAGAAGGCCACCGTCGAGAGACTTTGCTCCGCCCTCAAGATCATGGGCTTCGATTACGTATTCGACACGAACTTCACCGCAGACCTCACCATCATGGAGGAAGGTTCCGAGTTCATCGAGAGACTCGGCAACAAGGAGAACTCCAAGTTCCCCATGTTCACCTCCTGCTGCCCGGGCTGGGTAAGGTTCGTTAAGTCCCACTACCCCGAGTTCGTGGATAATCTTTCCACGGCCAAGTCTCCCCAGCAGATGTTCGGTGCCGTGGCAAAGAGCTACTATGCCGATATCCTGGGTGTTGATCCCTCCAAGATCTTCAGCGTATCCATCATGCCCTGTCTTGCCAAGAAGCACGAGTGTGCCATCCCGGTAATGAACGACGCCTGCGGCGATCCCGACGTTGATGTGGTACTTACCACGAGGGAAGTTGACAGACTTATCCGTTCCGAGCAGATCGATCCCAACGAGATCGAGGACATGCCTTTGGATATGCCCCTTGGCATCGGTTCCGGCGCCGGCAACATCTTCGGTGCAACAGGCGGCGTTATGGAGGCGGCTTTAAGAACCGCATATTACCTTGTAACGGGCAGCAACCCCGACCCCGACGCCTTCAAGGCAGTTAGAGGTCAGGACGGCTGGAAGGAGTCCGAGTTTGAGATCAACGGCATCAAGCTCAAGGTTGCCGTGGCAAACGGTCTCGGAAATGCGGACAAGCTCCTCAAGGCGATCAAGAGAGGCGATGTCTCCTACGACTTCGTGGAGATCATGGCATGCCCCGGCGGCTGCGTAGGCGGCGGCGGACAGCCCATCCACGAGCAGTGCGAGATGGCTCCCGAGAGAGCTCCCATCCTCTATGATCAGGATAAGAAGATGACTCTCCGTTTCTCCCACGAGAATCCCTCGATCAAGGCGATCTACGAGGATTACCTGGAGAAGCCCCTCTCCCACAAGTCCCATCATCTCCTCCACACCGATCACCATCAGTGGAAGATGCCGAACGAAGTATAATAACAAAAGACAAAGACCCGTCGGAACTCCGGCGGGTCTTTTACTCTATTCCGGGAGACAGCGACTCGAGCATGAGCTCTACCAATATACGAAGCTTAACCGAATCAAACGAATGGGACGTTGGCGCATAGACCGGGAGCAGCTCATCCCACTCGAACACACCGATCCTGTTGTAATTAGAGATCTTGAACCTTGCGGTATCCGCATATCCCTTGTTGTCCGGATCCCCGAACACTTCCAAATAGAAGCATCTGTCGATCGCTCTGGCATTCACCAGAAAATCCGGATGGAATACCATCCCTCCCCCCAGATCGACCTGCGTCTCATATTTGAACTCCAGTCCCATCGCATCCAGTACCATCGCCGTCATCTGCTCATTCTTGGATCTGTAGATGACTCCCTTATATTCCGTGGGATGCAGGATCGGGACCTTATTGCAACACGCCTTCTGCCTGTCAAAAAAGGCGGAATCCATCCTATTCCCGCTCTTAACTGGAATAGGTATCTCCGGCGGCTCATCCTTATAGCTCTTGCGCCACTCCGCCTCCAGTTCCCTATACGCCTTCTCGTCCTCCCGCCTGACATCGGCCGCCAGACTCCAGTACTTCCCGTTCTTGGACAGCCTTCGGTACCTGGACCTCTTCCCTCCTTTGATAACATATACCCTGTCCTTCCCGATATAGATCTTCGGAGAGGATTCAAGCTTTCTTCTGAACCAGGCTAATTGGTGTGCGTGATA
>DNAE01000023.1 GCA_003543635.1 Clostridiales bacterium
CCGTTCATTACAGACTCGGAATATTCAGACTCGTAAGGGACCTCACCGAAGGCCTTTCCCTTTGCTTCCAGCTGAGCCTTATATGCCTCGATCTTCTTATCAGCCTGAAGGAAGTCGGGATCAACTCTCAGACAGTCATTCCAGTCGGCCTTGTCGATAAGAGGAATACCGTGAGCTCCGACAGAGATCTTGGCACTGTATGTGATGATAGCCTTGATCGTATCAAGGATAGTTCTCTTCTCACCGATACCGGCCTTAACCGCAGCCATAGCCTCTTCAGGTGTATCGTACTTTCTTGCCATTACGATCTCTTCCTTAAGGAAGTCGTAATCGCCGGTAAGGCTTACATATCTGTCGAGAGCCTGTAAAAGCCACAGACCGTCATCAGACCACTGACCGGGCTCCTTGCCGTACCAGTAGAAGTTGTGGTTCGTATAACCGTCAGGGAATACATTGGATGTCCATTCACGAAGAAGCTTCTTAACGAACTCCTGCTGTCCCATACCTGCGAAGTAGTACATAGACGCAAAGATATCCTGGATCTCTCTGAAACCGATCTCACGATAACCCTTCTGTGTCCAGTCGAGAGATCTTGATACGAATGTCTGATAGAAGACCTGGAAAGGAAGGTTATTGTTGACATAAGACTCGAAGTTCTTGTCCTCGTGAGTAATCTTCATATACTTGCTGTAGTCGTGAGTAAAGTTAACGACCTTCTCAAAAGCTTCAGGAAGAGCCTTGGGATCGCTGTAATAGTCAATGAGAGACGCGATCTCCTTCTTTACCGTCTCGTCCTCTTCGTAAGAATCGTTAAGGACATCAGATGTAAGACATGTGAAGTTATCGGCACGAACAGAGGAACCTGCCTTAACCGTAAATGGCGTTGCAAGTGCAAAGAAGCCGGGACCCTTACGTGACTGCTTATCTGAAAGGATCGATATGAACTCAGGCTTTGCAAGCGTACCGTTACCTACAAAATCAGCATAGCGTGCACAATACTGAGTCCGGAACTTAACCTGACCGTCCTCGTGTACGAGCAGGGCATCCCAGCGGATATTGCCCTTTGTCCACTTAGGATTCGGGTCAAAGCAGATAGCCTTGATAGCGTCGTTATCGTCAAAGAAAACTTCGGACTGTGCAACAACAGTCGAGAAGATAACATCCTCTCTTAAAGCGTGCACCTCGGAAGTACCGAACATTCCCGTATAAACTATACGCAGATCCCTGTCCTTATTTCCGTTATTCTCGATCTTGATCATCTGTGCTTCCGAAGCAAGAGGCATATTGTCCTGTGCGGGAAGTATGAAGATCGTTCTTGTGATCTTAAGTCCGTCTGAAAGCTCGTAAGTAATTGAAGTTCTGTTCTGGGAATGAGTCGTCGTAACCTTCTCAAGCCCGTCTGCACTTGCAGTACCGGACCAGAAGATCTGCTTGCCGTTCTCCGTAAGATAGAACTGTCTGTTGGCAGGGAAACCATTCTCCTCAGGGAGATAGTCCCATCTGGTTGCCAGGACCTGAGTGTCAGCGTGTGATCTGAAGCATCCGCCGCCTAATGCATTTACGGCACTCTTAGGTGTGCTCTGCAGGGGCTTTCTATATCCCATCCTGTTGCCGATGAGCATATTTGTATAGTAATGAGGACCGGGTACGGGAGAAGCAGGATCTGCGATGAGCTCACCCTTCTCGTTAAGGATACCGCCCCACATCCTGGAGGATTCGATCTCAGCCTTGATCACATCCCTGTAACTGCTGTCGATCTCTGTCTCCTTACCGGAAACGAAGACCTTGATCCCGTCATCAGCCTTGATGAGCACGTCATTTGCAGGAATAAGATCTGCCCAGAAAGGTGCAAGTGTCTCGTTATCCAAAAGAACGGAAACGAAGGGGGAATCAAACTCAAGACCTGTAACACCGACAACTTTCGTATCACCGTCGAGATTAACATACTGCGCGGAAACTCCGCCCTTTATATCGACTTCTGAAAATCTGGATACCAGATAATCCTTAGCACTGACTTTCTGTCCTCTGGCTAATTCGCTTCTTATGATCATATCAATACCTCCAAGGGAAATGTCCTTTAATTATAATATATTAGACACGCCAAAAAAAGTGCCTGAATAATGTCATGCATTCCACTTATAAAGACCCGAATATATGCCGCCCTTCGCCATGAGTTCGTCATGGGTCCCACTCTCCTCTATCCCCTTTTCCGTGAGGACCAGGATGCGCTGGGCATTCCTTACCGTGGAAAGACGGTGGGCGATAACGATGGTAGTCCTGTTCCGGGCGAGTTTTTCGAGGGACTCCTTGACTATATTCTCGCTCTCATTATCAAGGGCGCTGGTCGCCTCGTCAAAGATGAGGATCGGAGGGTTCTTGAGAAATACCCTTGCAATGGAAAGTCTCTGCTTCTGTCCGCCGGAGAGCTTTATCCCCCGCTGTCCGATATCAGTGTCATACCCATCGGGGAGCTCCATTATGAAGTCGTGGGCATTGGCGAGCTTAGAAGCCTCTATTATCTCTTCCCGGGACGCTCCCGGCTTACCGTAACTTATATTCTCTATGACAGTGCCGGCAAAGAGATATACATCCTGCTGAACGATCCCTATATGATCCCTGAGGCTCTTTATGGTCACATCCCTTATATCCCTTCCATCGATCTTGATAGATCCTCCGGTGACATCATAAAATCTCGGTATAAGGCTGCAGAGCGTGGTCTTTCCTCCGCCGGAGGATCCGACGAGAGCCACATAGGAACCCGCCTTTATATTAAGATCCACATGGCGGAGCACCCTGTGGGCACCGTCCTTATACTTGAAGGATACATCATCGAAAAGTATATCCCCCCTGACATCAGTCAGTTCGACGGCCCCCTCACTGTCGCTGATATCCGGTTCTATGCTGAGGATCTCCATAAACCTTTCAAAACCCGTATACCCGTTCTGAAACTGCTCCGTAAAATCCACCAGGGTCCTGATGGGCTCGGTGAATGTATTGATATAGAGAAGAAATGCTATGAAATCCGGTATCTTTACTAGTCCCTCCGATATCAGTATGGCACCGGTGACGATGACCACTATATTGACCAGCAGTATGAAAGCCGTCATTCCCGAATGGAAAAAACCGAGGTAAAAATAGGAATTCTTCTTGGCCTTCAGGAATGCATCATTCCCCTCCCTGAATCGTTCCCTTTCTATATCCTCGTTGGCAAAGGACTTTACCACTCTTATTCCCGAGAGGTTGTCCTCCGTCCTGGAATTGATCTCTGCGATCTTGACCCTGTTCTCACGAAAAGCCCTTCTCATCTTCCTGTTGAGGAAAAAGACAAAGGCGAACATAAAGGGGATAAGGGCAAATGCGGCGATCGTAAGGTATCCGCTTATTCCCATCAGGATGATGAAGGCACCTATGATCTTTATAAAGGAGATGACCAGGTTTTCAGGTCCGTGATGCAAAAGCTCGCTTATCTCAAACAGGTCATTGGTGATCCTGCTCATCAGCTGTCCCACCTTCTGATCGTCAAAAAATGAAAAAGAGAGTTTCTGATAATGGGAAAAGATCTCGGATCTCATGTTGTATTCCATTTTGGCTCCCATGACATGTCCGATGTCCGAGATATAAAAGTTGGCAAAAAACTGGACCACCACAAGGGCGACAAGGATGATCCCCAGGTTAAGGATCCGTTCCTTCGCCCCGGTCTCCAGGTATATCACCTCGGAGGTTATATACCGTACGACCATGGGGATCACAAGGGAGATGGCGGAAGCTGCCACGGCAAAGAACATATCCAGGAAGAACGTTCCAAGATACGGTCTGTAGTAACTTATCATCTTTTTCAGATTTCCGCCCATGACCTCTCCTCTCCATAATGACCGATAGTCCTGTAATTATACTACGGTAAATCAAAAAGGACACACCTCAAAGAGATGTGTCCTTTTGACTGTCTGATCAGTGATTATCAGCCGAGGACTACCTCGACCTTATGAGTCTTGCCGTCACCTGCAACAGGAACGATACATCCGTCAACAGCCTG
>DNAE01000093.1:0-2706 GCA_003543635.1 Clostridiales bacterium
GATCTCCGCGGGATCCTTCTTCCGGGAATGAATCATGATCGCGTCCGCCCCGGCGGCGACGTAGGCCTCCGCCCGCATGAGGGCGTCCTCCATGCCCCGCTCCAGGATCAGGCTTTCGATCCGGGCACAGATCATGAACTCCCGCGTGCGCTGGGCCTTCTTGCCCGCCCGGATCTTGGCGCAGAAGTTTTCCACGCTGTCCTGGGTCTGGGCGACCTCGGTACCGAAGAGGGAATTCTTCTTAAGTCCCGTCTTGTCCTCGATGATGACGGCGGAAACGCCCTGTCTCTCGAGGGTCCTGACATTATATACGAAGTGCTCCGTAAGTCCGCCCGTGTCACCGTCAAGGATGATGGGCTTCGTTGTTACGTCAAGGACCTCACCGATGGTCTTGAGCCTGGATGTCATGTCCACGAGCTCGATATCGGGCTTACCTCTGTCGGTGGAATCGCAGAGGGAGGAAAGCCACATACCGTCGAACTGGTCGATGTTGTCGCCGTCGGCGACGATGGTCTTCTCAACGATAAGACCTGTAAGACCGGAGTGTACCTGCATGATCTTTACCACATCCCTCATCTGAAGGACCTTCTTAAGTCTTGCTCTCCTGAAATCGGGAAGAGCGAGTTTTTCCATCATGCGGTCGTCGATCTTCTTAACATTCTCATTATATGTGTAGGGGATCTCCACGAGCTTTCCGCCGTACTTGGCGATATTCTTCTCGATGTTCGCCTTGATGGTCTGCATCGCGGCATCGCCCCAGTTATCGCCGTGAACGACGTAGTCGGGCTTGAGTGTCTCGAAGATCTCATCGTACATTACGGAGTTCTGAACGATGACATGGTCAACGCCCTCGATGGCCTTGACCATCGCCACTCTCTCCTCCAGGGACAAAGTGGGGAATCTGTTATACCTGATCATGGCGTCATCATTAAGGACTCCCACGGTGAGTTCTCCGAGTTCCTTGGCCTTGTTGATAATGTTCATGTGACCCTCGTGGATCACGTCAGTACAGAAAAGTGTGTATACAGTGCTCATTTTTATCCTCCCTTATTTGAAGTTCTTCATGAAATTGATCTTATTCTCCGAGGCGCTCTCCTTGGGTCTTCCCAGATCGTCTCTGGATCCCATGGCCACCATGGCCTCGATGAAATGTATTCCCTTGCTGCCCTTGACTCTCTCAAAGGCCGCCTTGAGCTCCTCTTCGTTCTCGACGGTGGCAACGCTGTCGTAACCGCAGTCCTTGGCCACCGGGGAGAATCTGATGCCCTTGGTTCCCGTGGGCATTCCTCCGACGGATTCGTGGGCGCCGTTATTCAGGCAGATATGGATGAAGTGGTCGGGCTTGTTGTATCCGATGAAGGCCATGCTTCCCATGTGCATGAGTTCTGCGCCGTCACCGTCGATGCAGATGATGTTCTTGTCTTCCCTGGAAACGGCGATGCCGTATGCGATCATGGAAGCGTGTCCCATACCGCCGACAGTGAGGAACGCCCTCTCGTGGCTTCCGAAGATCTTATCGAACTGCTCGTATACCTCTCGGGAGATCTTACCCGTGGTGGATACGATGAGATCATCATCCCCCGTCTCCTTAAGGATCGTGGCAATGGCGTCCTCACGGATCATGGTGTACTCGTTGGAGTATCCGCCCCCTGCCCTCTTCTCAAAGGTTCCCTTCTTGACGATGATGGCATACTGTCTGCACTCCGCCATTACGGAAGATGCCTTCGCAAGTATTGCGGAAAGCTCGTCATCCGTCGTCTCCTTATCGATAACGGAGTAGGGGATATCCAGGACCTCACAGAGCTTGTCCGTGACCTGACCCATGAACTTGTGCTGGGGCTCGTCGTGTACGCCGGGCTCGCCTCTCCATCCGATGATGAAGAGCATGGGGATACCGTATACCTCCGTATTGGCGATGGATGTAAGGGGATTTACGATGTTACCGAGTCCGCTGTTCTGCATATAGACCGCAGCGGGTTTTCCCGTTCCGAGATAAAGACCGGTGGCAAGACCCACAGCCGCACCCTCGTTAACGGGTACGTAGTGCTTCATCTCATCCTTGCCGTCGGAGTTGATATAATCGCAGAACTGCTTAAGCGTGGAATCGGGCACGCCCACCAGGGACTCAATGCCCATGCCCTTGAGGGCATTTACAAAATCTTCAGATCTCATTTCTTTCCTCCGTCAGTCGTACACTGCGGGAACCGCAATGTTATTAGCTCTCATCGCCTCTTCAAAGACGACCCAGAAATCCTTTATGTCCCCTTCGTCGATGGCACCGAGTGCGCAAAGCCTGAAGGTTCCCTTACTCTCGATCTTGCCGGGATAGATGGTGAAACCTCTCTCATAGCAATAATCGTGTACCTTCTCGAAATCCCAGTTGGGATCGTCGGGATATCTTACGGCGGAAACAAGTCCGGACTGAACGTCGCGGGAAAGTGCCTCCCTGAGGCCTAATCTGTCCTCACCCTCGTGGATGGCGGCCATGACCCTCTGATGCCTTTCCCACTTTGCGGTCTCACCCTCGGCAAAATACTCGATGAGGGCCTGCTTAGCCGCATAGATGGTCTGGACCGGGGGAGTGAAGTGCATCTCTCCCGTCCTCTCGAAAAAGTCATACTGCATGTAGAGATTGCAATAATAAGAACGGACGGGGAAATCCTTACTCTTCTCGATGATCTCCTTACGTCCGATGATATAGGAAAG